>JAQCGR010000057.1 GCA_027619995.1 Pseudomonadota bacterium
GGTAGCGACCGGGGTTTCAGCGGTTTGACCGCTATTGATAGTTGGCGTATTGGCTGTAACCCCTATATATTGATTACCGAGCGTCGAGGCAGCTCTCAGGCGGGGAACCACGCAGGTCTCCCCGCGCGCATCCGAACGGCCGCGGAGCGGCCCGCGGGTCGGGGTTGAGCCGAGAGTTGGGCGAACGGTCGAGGTGGAACGATGTCGAGCTACGAGCGTGTCCTTGCCCCATGTCTGCGCCTCCTGCCGCCGGAGGCGGCCAAGGATATCGTGGGATGGGGCTTGCGCCGGGGGTTGCTCCCGGCGGCGCCCGCTTTCCAGAATCCGGCCCTTCGAGCGACGCTCTGGGGCCTTTCTTTTGCCAATCCCGTCGGCCTGGCCGCCGGCTTCGACAAGGATGCCGCCTTCCTCTCCGGCGATCTCGGCATGGGCTTCGGCTTCGTCGAGGCGGGCACGGTTACGCCGCGCGCCCAGCCGGGCAACGCCCAGCCGCGCCTGTTCCGCCTGCCCGAGGACAAGGCGGTGATCAACCGCTTCGGCTTCAACAGCGCGGGCGGTGAGGTCTTCCGCCGCAATCTCGAGGCCTACCGCGCGGCCCATGGCCGGGGCCAGGGCGTCGTCGGCGTCAATGTCGGGCGCAACAAGGACACGGAAGACGCGGTCCGCGACTACGTTTATCTGGTCCGCACCCTCGCCCCCCTGGCCGACTATCTCTGCATCAACGTCTCCTCGCCCAACACGCCGGGTCTGCGCGACCTGCAGCGGGAGGACGCCCTGCGCCGGCTGATCGGAGCCTGCCGCGAGGCGCTCGACGGCACGTCGGGCGTGGCCGGGGTCCCGATGCTGGTCAAGGTCTCGCCCGATCTGGACGAGGCCGGGATCGACTGCATTGCCGATGCTGCGCTCGATCACGGCGTCGACGGCGTCGTCCTCACCAACACCACCGTCGCGCGGCCTTCGGACCTGCGCGGCGCGAAGCGGGACGAGGCTGGCGGCCTCAGCGGCCGGCCTGTCTTCGCCCGTTCGACCGAGGTGCTGCGCGGCCTGCGCGAGCGGGTCGGGGATCGCCTGCCCCTGGTCGGGGTCGGCGGCGTGTTCACGGCCGAGGACGCCTATGCCAAGATTCGCGCCGGCGCCTCCCTGGTCCAGCTCTATACCGGCCTCTACTACAAGGGTCCCGGGGTGGTGCGCGAGATCCAGCACGGTCTGGTCGAACTGCTGCGGCGCGACGGCCACGCCTCCTATCTCGACGCCGTCGGCCTGGATACCGCCGCGCCGCCCATCCCGCTCGCCGAACCGGCGGTCGGCGCAACGGCCCTGGCGGCGGCCATCGCCTGACCCTGGGCGCCTGTGACCCGCGACGCCTGAGCATCTGCGCGGTCCTGGCGGCAAGCTCCCGTTAACCATATGGCAAGGCCTGGGCCGCCATGATGCGGCTCGGCGTCGGGCGGACCATTCCGTCCGGGCGTCGGATTGTTCGGGCGGGATGCAGCCCGAGGCTTTGTCATGGCCGTGCCGGTCCATCTTCTGATTTTCGTCTCCTACACGCTCGCCGCGGCGGTGACGCCGTTCGCCCTGCATTTCGGCATCGACGGGATCGATCCCAATGTCGCGGCGATGTCGGGCGGCATGGTCTGGATCGCCGGGATGGTGATGCACGAGGTCGCGGTGCGCTTTCGCCAGCAGGCTCGGCTGTCCGACGAGATCGTCCTCCAGCGCGCCGCCTATGACCGGGTGATGGGCGAGTTGGACGGTGCGCGCGCCAGCCTGAAGCTGGTGCAGGACGCGCTCGAGGCCGCCGCGGCTAAGCGCAACCGTGCCGCCCAGAACGAGATTCGCCAGGTCGTCGACGAGGTCCGCGTGCTCAAGGCCCTGGTCGATCAGCTCGCCTCCCGGCGTGGCGCGGCCTCGGGCTGGCGCGGCGGCGGGCGCGAGGACGGCATGCCGACGGCGATCTCCAACCGTCCCGCGCCGCCAGTCGCCCGCGACATGGACGACGCCAAGATTCTGGACACGGTGCGCGACGGGCTGAAGGCGGACCGGGTCGATCTCTACCTCCAGCCCGTGGTCGAGCTGCCCCAGCGCCGGCGGCGCTTCTTCGAATGCTTCTCGCGCATCCGCACCGAGGATGGCGAGATGATCACCCCGGCCCAATATGTCGCCATCGCCGAGCGCGAGGGGCTGATCTCGGCGATCGACAACATGCTGCTCTTCCGCTGCGTGCAGCTGGTGCGCAAGACGCGCCAGCGCCGCTTCAACCTGGGCTTCTTCTGCAACATCTCGCGCCATACCCTGGCCGATCCGGATTTCTTCTCGGAATTCGTGCAGTTCATGGCGAACAACCAGGAACTCGCCGACAGCCTGATCTTCGAATTCGCCCAGGGCGATCTCGACGCGATCGACGAATCCGTCGCCATGGAACTCGACCGCCTGGCCGGCTACGGCTTCCGCTATTCCCTCGATCGGGTCGAGGGAGTCGAACTCGACCCCGCCGATCTGGCGGCCGCCAATATCGGCTACGTCAAGCTCGCCGCCGCGTCGATCATCGAAGGGCTGCACCATGGCGGCCTCAACCCCCGCGCCCTCAAGATGCGGCTGGAGGCCCATAACATCGCCCTGATCGTGGACAAGGTGGAAAGCGAACCGGACCTGATCGAGCTGCTCGATTTCGAGATCGAATACGGCCAGGGCTATCTCTTCGGCGAGCCTCGCCTGGGCCGCGAACCCTGACGGGGCGGCCCGCCTTTCCTTACTTACGGAGCCGTGGCACAAGGGCGCTGCCATGCCGAACCCGCCCGAAACCTCCGATCCCGCCGCGCCGCCGATTCCGATTCTCGACGGGATCGGCGCCCTGGCCGACCGCTATGACGGCTTCGTCCTCGATCTCTGGGGCGTGATCCATAACGGGGTCGAGCCTTATCCCGGCGCCGTCGACACGCTCGAACGGCTGAAGGCGGCGGGCAAGCGCACCATCCTCCTGTCCAACGCGCCGCGCCGCGCCGCCTCGGTGATCCGGGCGATGGAGCGCATGGGCATTCCGCGCACGGCCTATGGCGATGTCCTGTCCTCGGGCGAGGATGCCTGGCGCGCGCTCAAGGAGCGCAGCAACCCCTGGCATGCCGCGCTCGGCCGGCGCTGCTACCATATCGGGCCGGCGCGCGATCGCGGCATGCTCGAGGGCCTGGATATCGACGAGGTCGACACGGCGGGCGAGGCCGATTTCCTGCTCAACACCGGTGTCGACATGGACCATGAGACGGTGGCCGATTACGAGGCCGCCCTTGCCGCTGGCGCACAGGCCGGAGCCTCGATGGTCTGCGCCAATCCGGATCTGGTGGTCGTGCGCGGCTCGGCGCTGGTCGTCTGCGCGGGCACTCTCGCCCTGCGTTACGAGGAACTGGGCGGCGCGGTCTTCTATCACGGCAAGCCTCACGCCCCGGTCTACCGCACCTGCCTCGACATGATGGGGATCGCGGATCGCAGCCGCATCCTCGCCTGCGGCGATGCCCTGCGCACCGACCTTGCCGGCGCGCGCGCCGCCGGCATCGATGCGGTTCTGCTGCCCGGCGGCATCCATGCCGAGGAGCTCGGCATCGCCCATGGCGAGAAGCCCGATCCGGCGGCCCTGACCGCACTCTGCCAGCGCGGGGGCGAGCGGCCGGTGGCCGCGATTCCGGCCTTCGTCTGGTAGCGCACCGCGACCCGATCCGCCGGTCGCAACGCAGGTCGATTCACCAGCCGATTCACCCGTCGATTTGGGGGCGGATTCGTTCGGATGGCGGTTGTGTGCTAGGGTGAGCGCCAGTCACAGCGCAAATCCGATGCAGCCATGGGGGTGCCGCGATCACAGACAGGCCGTTCGACGAGATGGATCCGGGGAGTGGAACGCGGTCCGCCTATGCGCAGATCGCGCGCTGGCTGGAAGGTCTGCCTTTGGACCTCCTCGAGCAGCGCCGCCATGAGGCGGAGGCGCTGTTCCGCCGGATCGGGATCACCTTTCTCGTCTATGGCGACGACGGTGGCACCGAGCGGCTGATTCCCTTCGATATCCTGCCGCGCATCTTCACCGGTGCGGAATGGGCGCGCATCGAAGCCGGCTGCATCCAGCGTGTGCGCGCTCTGAATCTCTTCCTCGACGATATTTATCATGGGCGCGAGATCTGCCGGGCCGGCATCGTGCCCGAGAGCGAAATCCTGCTGAACCCGGCCTACCGCCCCGAAATGCATGGGGTCGCGGTGCCCCGTGGCGTCTACGCCCATATCGCTGGGATCGACATCGTCAGGACGGGCGAGTTGGATTTCTACGTCCTCGAGGACAATTTGCGGACCCCGTCCGGGGTTTCCTACATGCTGGAGAACAGGGACGTCATGATGCGTCTCTTCCCCGAGGTGTTCTCCCAACAGTCGGTCCGGCCGGTCAGCCATTACGCCGAGAGCCTGGTCGAGAACCTCAAGGCGGTCGCCCCGCCCGAAGCGGCCGATCCGGGTCTCGCCCTGCTGACCCCCGGGCGTTTCAACAGCGCCTATTTCGAGCATGTCTTCCTGGCCGAGCAGATGGGCATCGAACTGGTCGAGGGCCAGGATCTGTTCGTCGACGAAGGCCAGGGCTTCATGCGCACGACCGAGGGGCGCCAGCGCCTCGACGTGATCTACCGCCGCCTCGACGACGATTTTATGGATCCCCTGGCGTTCAATCCCGACTCCGTCCTGGGCGTGCCGGGCCTGTTATCCGTCGTGCGCGCCGGCCGCGTGACCCTGGCCAACGCGATCGGCGGCGGGGTGGCGGACGACAAGTCGATCTATCCCTATGTGCCGGAGATCGTCCGCTTCTATCTGGGCGAGGAGCCGTTGCTGCAGAACGTGCCGACCTATCGCCTGGGCGAGGCCGACGATCTCGCCTACACCTTGAGCGCCTGGACGAACTCGTGGTCAAGGAGGCGCGCGGCTCGGGCGGCTACGGCATGCTGGTCGGCCCGGCGGCGACCAAGGCGGAGCGCGAAGCCTACCGCGCCCGCATCCTGGCCGATCCCTCTGCCTTCATCGCCCAGCCGACCCTCGCCCTCTCGACCTGTCCGACTTTCGTCGAGAACGGGGTGGCGCCCCGCCATGTCGATCTGCGCCCCTATGTCTTGAGCGGCGCGGAGACGACCTTGGTGCCCGGCGGCTTGACCCGCGTTGCCTTGCGCGAGGGATCGCTCGTCGTCAATTCCTCCCAGGGCGGCGGCACGAAGGACACCTGGGTGGTGGACGAGGGCGCGGCGGATGAGCCGGTGGCGGGCGGGGCGCCGGCATGCTGAGTCGCGGCGCCGAGAACCTCTATTGGATGGCGCGCCATGTCGAGCGGGCGGAAAACACCGCGCGTGCCCTCGATGCGGCCTTCCGAATGGCGCTGCTCGAAAGCGCGGGCGCGGACCGCAATTCATCCTGGGCCTCCATCGTCGAGGTCGGCCCCGATCCGGACGAATTCAAGGAGCGCTACGGTACGCCGACGGCGGCGAACGTCATCGCCTACATGGTCACGGACGGCGAGAATCCTTCCAGCATCCTGTCCAGTATCGGCGCCGCGCGCGAGAATGCCCGGGCCGAGCGGGCCCGGATCACCAGCGAATTGTGGGAGAGCCTGAACGACACTTGGTTCGCGATCGAGGGGATCGACGAAGCCAAGCTGCAGGCGCGCGGATACCGCAGTTTCTTCGAATGGGTGAAAGAGCGTACCCAGACCTTCAACGGGGTCATGCTGGGCACGATGCTGCGCGACGAAGGGCTCCATTTCATGGAGCTCGGCATGTTTCTGGAGCGGGCCGACAACACCGCGCGCCTGGTCGATGTGAAATATCATGTCCTGCTGCCGAGCATCGCCGAGGTGGGCGGCGCGGCGGATTACTATCAATGGGCGTCCCTGCTGCGCTCGCTGGGTGCCCTGCGCGCCTACCGAAGAATCTATAAGGGCACGATCGTGCCCTGGCAGGTTGCGGAGATGCTGATTCTTCGCGGCGACGTGCCGCGCGCGCTGCACCATTGCTACGAGGTCGTCGCCGATATCCTGGACCGCCTGGGCGGCCAGGGGCGCCTGCCCTGCCAGCAGCTCGCCCACGAGATCTATGCCGGGTTGCGTTTCGGCCGCATCGAAGAAATCACGCGCAATGGCCTGCACGAATTCCTGGAGGAATTCATCCTCGAGAACAACACCCTCGGGCGGCAGGTCCAGCGGGATTTCCTGATGGCCGACGTGATCGACTGACCGCCATGCGCATCTCCATTCGCCACCGCACCGTCTACGGCTATTCCGAGCCTGCGCACCACAGCGTCCAGTATCTGCGCGTGACGCCGCGCGATTCGGCGTGGCAGGAGGTGCGGGACTGGCGCCTGGCGGCGCCTGGCGCGCTCGCACCCTGGACGGATCATTTCGGCAATCGGTGTCACACCCTGACCGTCACGGGACCGGTGGAGGAGATCGTCATCGAGGCGGTCGGGACGGTCGAGACGGCCGAGGCCGGTGGCGTCCTGCCTTTCGAGGCATCGGACCTGCCGCTCGGCGTCTATGCCCGGACGACGGGCCTCACCCGGGCGGACGACGGCCTGCGCGCCTTCGCCGAGCGGCACCGCGCGGCGCTCGACGACGACCGGGTCGCCGGCCTGCATGCGCTGATGCGTGGCGTTGCCGGGGCCTTGCGCTACGACGAGGACGCGAGTCACGCTCACGCCACGGCAGCCGAAGCCCTGGCCGAGGGCGCGGGGGACTACCCGGACCATGCCCATGTCTTCATCGCTGCCTGCCGTCATCTCGGCTTGGCCGCGCGCTACGTCGGCGGCTATCTCGCATCCGGCGGTGGCGCGCATCGCGTGCGCGGCCACGGCTGGGCCGAGGCGGCGGTGCCCGATCTCGGCTGGGTCGGCTTCGATCCCGCCAACGGTCGCGCCGCGACCGAAGACTATCTGCGGATCGCGGTCGGGTTCGATAGCGCCGATGCTGCCGCCGTGCGCGGCATCCGGCGGGACGGCGGCGAGGAGTCGACGACCGTCGAGATCGAGATCGAAGAGCTCGCGACGCAGCAGCAATAGGGCGCTTGACGCGCGGCAGTCCGAGCCCGATTCTGCGGGCCGGCTGTTGGGGGAGACACCGCTTGACCTATTGTGTGGGAATATTGCTCGATGAGGGCCTCATTCTGGCGTCCGATTCGCGCACGAATGCGGGCGTGGATCGGGTTTCGACTTTTTCGAAGATGCATGTCTTCGAGAAGCCGGGAGAGCGCGTCTTCGTGCTGTTGAGCGCGGGTAATCTCTCGATCACCCAGTCGGTCGAGCGCGTCCTGGCCGATAGCCTGGGCCAAGGCGAAGGGGCGCTGGATCTCTATTCTGCCCCGACCATGTACCAGGCGGCCCGGACCGTCGGCCGCGCCATGCGCGAGGTCTTCCAGGTCGATGGGCCGTCCCTGCAGCAGCACAATCTGGATTTCAACGCCTCGATCATCCTGGGCGGTCAGATCGCGGGGGGCGAGCCGCGTCTCTACATGATCTACAGCGCGGGGAATTTCATCGAGGCGACGCGCGAGACCCCCTATCTTCAGATCGGCGAGGTCAAGTATGGCAAGCCCGTGCTCGACCGCATGCTCGATGCCGAAACGGGCTTCGCCGAGGCCGCGAAATGCGCCCTCATCTCCTTCGATTCGACCATGCGTTCCAACGTCTCGGTCGGGACGCCCATCGACCTGGCGTTCTATCGCCGGGACAGCCTCCGCCTGGGGCATCGCCAGCGCATCGACGATGCGGACCCCTATTTTGCCAAGATACGGGCGGAGTGGTCCGATGGATTGCGCAAGGTCTTCGAGGGCATCCCCAACCCGGACTGGCCTATTTAGCGCGCATTCGCTTTTGTGGAGTGTGCCCTATACTGGCCGTCTGCGCGCATTACGAGCAGATGGTGCGCCGTCCGAGGGCGGCGCTGGACGAACGGTCGCGCCGCGGTCGGGAGGCGAGACGACGATGAATACGAACATCGGGATCACGATCCTCGCCAGCCATGACGTCCGGGCATTGTGATATACGCGATATGTGTTCGGACTCGATGGACGATGGCGTCTTGCGCATGATCCGAGCTGCGTTTCTCGTGCTTTCGCTTTGGCTCCTGGGCTGTGGGACGCTCCTGGCCGGCGACGGCGTCGCCCCCTCGTCCCAACCTCTCGACAAGATCACCCTGCAGCTCAAGTGGCGCCACCAGTTCCAGTTTGCGGGCTACTATGCCGCCGACGCCATGGGCTATTACCGCGACGCCGGCCTCGACGTGCAGATCGTCGAGGCGCGGCCGGGCGAGGAGCCCATGCTCGAGGTGGTCGAAGGGCGCGCCGAGTTCGGCGTCGGCACGACGGATCTTCTGCTCATGCGCGACAAGGGCGTGCCGGGTGTCGTGCTGGCGGATTTCTTCCAGCATTCGCCCGTCGCGCTGATGGTGCGCAAGGACAGCGGCATCCGGAACATCCACGAGCTCGCCAAGGGCCGGCTGATGATCGAGCCGCACTCGGCCGAACTCATCGCCTATCTCACCGACGAGGGCATCTCGCCCGATGCGCTCGAACTGGTGGAGCACGATTTCGACACCGCGAGTCTGATCGACGGTACGGTCGATGCCATGTCGGTCTATATTTCCGATGAGCCCTTTGCTCTCAAGGTGCGCGGGGTCGACTATCTGATTTTCCAACCGATCGAAGCGGGAATCGATTTCTACGGAGACAACCTCTTCACCATACGCGAGCAGGTTGAGCGGAATCCGGAACGGGTCAGGCGCTTTCTGGATGCTTCGGTTCGGGGTTGGCAATACGCGATGGCCAATCCGGACGAAATTGCAGCTCTCATCACCCAGCGCTACGGCGATCGCAAGAGTTTGGAATGGCTGATGTTCGAGGCGGAACAGATGCAGCCGCTGATCAATGCCGACATTATCGCGGCGGGTTACGTCAATGCTGGCCGCTGGGACCGGATCGCCGAACGCTATGCCGGTTTCGCCATGATCAATCCGGATATCGATCTCGACGGCTTCATTTACGATCCCGACGGCAGGCCGGACTACGGCTTCCTCTATCGCCTGATCGGTATTCCCATCGCTGTCGCGGCGATTCTCGCCGCGCTGGTCTTCTGGTTCGTCTGGATGAATCGACGTCTGCGTTTCGAAGTCGCGGAACGGGCCGAGGCCCAGGCCGAATTGGAGAGTCTCAACGGCCAAAAGAGCCTGCTGCTGTCGATCGTCGGCCACGACCTGCGGTCGGCATTCAATGTCCTGCTGAACTACGGCGAGTTGCTGGTGGACGGCGGAGATCGGATGGACAAGCCCCGTCTGGCAGGTATCCATCGGAACCTCCGCGATGCGGCGCAGGGCGCCTATGCCCTGTTGAACAACCTGCTGGATTGGGCCGCTCTTCAGGCCGGTCAGCGCGAGGCTGCGGTCGAGACCCTTGCGGCGGCGCCGTTGGTGGCCCAGGCCGCCGCCCAGGTCGTGCCGCAGGCCGAGGCGAAGGATGTCGAGATACGTATGGATCTGGCCGAAGATGCGATGGTCCATGCCGACTCCCGGATGACGGAGACGATCCTGCGCAATCTGATCGGCAATGCCGTCAAGTTCACCAAGGCGGGCGGCACCGTCTCGATCGGCCTGCGCCAGGACGCTGGCCGGATCGAGGTGATGGTCGCCGATACCGGTGTCGGTATTGCTCCGGACCGCCTGGACCATCTGTTCGATCGGGAGACCAAGCACCCGACGATCGGCACGGAGGGCGAACAGGGCTCGGGTCTCGGCCTCGTTCTATGTCGGGATTTTGCCGCCGCCCATGGCGGCGAGCTTCGCATCGACAGCGAGCTCGGCACCGGCACCACGGCCTTTCTGTATCTGCCGGCGGCCGCCGAAGCCTAGTCGAGTTGCGGCGCCGGTGTGTTGCAAACCGGTCCTTCGGCACGGCATCAACCCGGATATGCGCATTTCGCGGAGTGGCCTATACTCCGGCCTCGCAAGGAGAATGAGTGTATGGCGGAGTTTCCGAAGGTATCGCTGGAGGATTGGCGTGCCCTGGCCGCGGCTGAACTAAAGGGCGGCGATCCGGATTCCCTGTCCTGGGACAGCCCGGACGGCGTCCGGGTCAAGCCGCTCTACACAGCGGCAGATCTCGAAGGCCTGGATCACCTTGGCGGGATGCCGGGCGCCGCGCCGTTCCTGCGCGGTCCGCGCGCCACCATGTTCGCGAACCGGCCCTGGACGATCCGCCAATATGCCGGCTTCTCGACCGCCGAAGAAACCAACGCTTTCTATCGCAAGGGTCTCGAGAACGGCCAGACCGGCCTGTCCGTCGCTTTCGATCTGGCGACCCATCGGGGCTACGATTCCGACCATCCGCGCGTGATCGGCGATGTCGGCAAGGCCGGTGTGGCGATTGATTCGGTCGAGGACATGAAGGTGCTGTTCGACGGCATCCCGCTCGACAAGGTCAGCGTCTCGATGACCATGAACGGCGCGGTCCTGCCGGTTCTCGCGGGCTTCATCGTGGCGGGCGAGGAGCAGGGGGTTGGCCCGGACAAGCTGTCGGGCACGATCCAGAACGACATCCTCAAGGAGTTCATGGTCCGCAATACCTATATCTATCCGCCTGCCCCTTCGATGCGGATCGTCGCCGATATCATCGAATACACCGCGACCGAGATGCCGCGCTTCAACTCCATCTCGATCTCCGGCTATCACATGCAGGAGGCCGGGGCGACGGTCGTCCAGGAACTCGGCTTCACCCTGGCGGACGGGCTGGAATATGTCCGTGCCGCCGCCGGTCGCGGGCTGGATATCGACGCCTTCGCGCCGCGCCTCTCCTTCTTCTTCGCGATCGGCATGAACTTCTTCTTCGAGATCGCCAAGCTGCGCGCCGCGCGCCTGCTCTGGGCCAAATTGATGGCGCCCTTCGAGCCCAAGGACCAGCGTAGCCTGATGCTGCGCACCCATTGCCAGACCTCGGGGGTCAGCCTCACCGAGCAGGACCCCTACAACAACATCGTGCGCACGGCCTATGAGGCGATGGCGGCCGTTCTCGGCGGCACCCAGTCCCTGCACACCAACTCCTTCGACGAGGCTCTGGCCCTGCCGACCCCGTTTTCCTCGCGCATCGCGCGCAACACCCAGCTCATCCTGGCCGAGGAAACCGGCATTCCCCATGTCATCGACCCCCTAGCCGGCAGCTATTACGTCGAGCATCTGACCGCCTCCGTCGCGGCCGCCGCCTGGGAGCTGATCGAGGAGGTCGAGGGGCTGGGCGGCATGACCAAGGCGATCGAGGCCGGCATGCCCAAGCTGCGGATCGAGGAATCGGCGGCCCGCCGCCAGGCCCGCATCGACCGGGGCGAGGAGGTCATCGTCGGCGTCAACCGCTACCGGCCCGAGGATGCCGGGGTGGTCGATATCCTCGATATCGACACGACCAAGGTGCGTGAGGCCCAGGTCGTGCGCCTGAAGACCTTGCGCGAGACCCGCGACGAGGCACGCTGCGGCGCGGCCTTGGAGGCCATCGCTCGGGCCGCCGAATCGGGCGAGGGCAACCTGCTCGCCCTTGCGGTCGAGGCCATGCGCGCCCGCACCACGGTGGGCGAGGTCTCCGACGCGATGGAGGGCGCCTTCGGCCGCTTCCGCGCCACCAACCGCCTGGTCGGCGGGGTCTACGGCGCGGCCTATGACGGCGATGCCGGCTACGCCAAGATCCAGGCCGATGTCGAAGCCTTCGCCGAGGAGGAGGGCCGGCGGCCCCGGCTGCTCGTCGTCAAGCTCGGCCAGGACGGGCATGACCGGGGCGCCAAGGTGATCGCCACCGCCTTCGCCGATATCGGCTTCGACGTCGATGTCGGCCCGCTCTTCCAGACCCCGGAGGAAGCCGCCCGCCAGGCCGTCGAGAACGACGTCCATGTCATCGGCGTGTCCAGCCAGGCGGCCGGCCACAAGACCCTGGTGCCCCAGCTGCTCGACGCGCTGCGCGCCCAGGGGGCCGAGGATATCCTGGTCATCTGCGGCGGCGTGATCCCGCGCCAGGACTACGAGATGCTGAAGGGTCTCGGCGTCGGCGCGATCTTCGGCCCGGGCACCAATATCCCCGAGGCCGCGGCCGAAATTCTCGGCCTCATCGGCCGTCACCGGAAAGCGGCCTAGAGCGGCCCCGCGATGGCGGATCGCGAACCGACGCCTCGCCCCCCGCTGGTACGCCCCGATCGGGAAGTGCGCGCAGGCCGCGCCTTCGAGACCTGGGGGCGCGAGACGGGCCGGCCCCGACGGACCCCCGTCGAGGAGACCGGCGGCAGGCCGCCCGGCGAGGGCGATGGGTTGCGCCGGCGCGATATCCTGCTGATCGCGGGTCTCGCGCTCAGCGCCGGCTGGCTCGGCCTCTGCGCCTGGTATGTCCAGACCTGGATCGGCTGGTCCTCGCTCTTCTCGCTGCTGCCGCATGAGATCGCGGCCTTCATGCTCGGCGCGGCCGGACCCCTCGCCGTGCTCTGGCTGCTGTTCCTCTTCGTCGAGCGGGGCAGCCAGCTGCGCCGCGTGACCCGCCGCCTGGAGCGCCAGCTCGATTTGCTGACCTATGGCGACAAGGAATCGGAGAAGCGGGTCGCCGATATTTCCGACGCCCTGCGCCGCCAGTCCGACGCCCTGGTCGGGGCCAGCAATCAGGCGGCCATGCGGGTCGAGGGGGTGACCGACGCCCTGCGCAGACAAACCTCGGAGATGACCGAGGCGACGGACAAGGCGGCGGGCGATGCCGGCCATGTCGCGACCGTCCTCAACGCCCATCTCGCCGATATCGGGAAGATGAGTGAGGAGGTCGCGCGCCACGCCGCCGCCATCCAGGGCTCCGTCCGCGACCAGCGCGAGGCCATGAAGGAGGCGACGGGCGAGGTCAACGCGGCCAGCGAGATTCTCGCCCGCAACGGCAAGCAGACCAGCGGCGTCTCGGCCCAGCTCCAGGCCGATGCTGTGGCGATCGGCGATTCCGTGGGCCGTCAGGTCGTCGCCCTGTCGCGCGCCTCGGAAAACGCGGCCGAGCGGACCAGCGCCTTCGAGACCATGGTCCAGGAGCAGACCCGGACCCTGACCGGCGCGGTCGAACGCTCGGAGGTGCGCGTCCAGGCCTTCGGCGAGGCCTTCCGCAAGCAGACAGCCCGGCTTGAGGCGATGGCCGAGCAGGCGGCCCGCCAGGGCGAGGAGATCGGCCGCGAACTGTCCCGCCAGGAAGGCTCGGTCAACGAGACCCTGGACCGGGTCGCGGGCGAGGTCGAGCGCTTGCGCGACACCCTGTCCCGCCAGCTCGACGAGTTGAGCCGCCTGGCCGCGCGGATCGGCGACCAGTCGGAACTCCTGGACGACGACATTGCCCGCCAGGCCACCATGCTGCGCGAGGCGACCCAGGAATCGGCCGCCCAGGTGCGCTCGGTCGGCGAGATTCTGCGCCAGCAGGCCGGCACCCTGTCCTCCTCGGCGGATTACGCGGTCGAGAAGGCTGGTCGCGTCGGCGCCGCCTTCCGCGATCAGGGCGAGGGCCTGCGCGCCTCCGCCGACTCGGCGGCGGCCAAGGCGGTCGAGATCGGCCGGGTGATGGAGGACTCCTCACGCAGCCTGCGCGGCGCGACCCTGGAGGCGGCGGCCCTGGTCGAGAATGCGACCGACAGTTTCGCCGCCCGCCGCAAGGATCTGCAGGAGACCACCGCGCGCGCCGCGGCGGAGATGCGCACGATCGACGAAACCCTGCGCAGCGAGGGCCGCCAGCTTGCCCAGGTCGCCGATCAGGTTGCGGCCCGGGCGCGCTCGATTCGGACCGCGCTGGAGGAGCAGGCGCAGTTCGTCGCCGAATCGGTCGAGCGGGCGGGCGGCGGCATCGAGGCCCTGGGCGAAAGCATGAAGCAGCACGGCACCGGCCTCGCCGCTGCGGCCGAGCGGGCCGAGGCGGGCACGGCGCGGATCGACGCCACGCTCGGTGCCGGGATCGAGGGGCTCGGCCAGGCCGCCGAGAGCTTCGAGGAGAAACTGCGCGTCGCGGGCGGGGCGATCGCCCATTACCTGGTCGAGATCGAGAAAACCGGCGAGGGGGCGGCGGCCACGGCCGATCGCCTGCGCGAGGGCGCCGAGGCCGCTTCGGCGGCGACGACCGGGGCGGTCCAGGCTCTGGCGCCGACCCAGGAGGCCCTGGACCGCACGGTGGCCGGGCTCGGCACGGCGGCGGAGGATTTCGCCGACCGCGCGCGCAAGG
>JAQCGR010000058.1 GCA_027619995.1 Pseudomonadota bacterium
CCGGATCGTCGGCAGGAGGCGCGCCGGGGCATGACTGACCAGCAGCAGCAGGGCATCGGGCGGGGGTTCCTCCAGGATCTTGAGCACGGCATTGGCGGCCGTCGGGTTCATGTCGTCCGCGGCATCGATGATTGCGACGCGCCAGCCGCCTTCCGCCGCCGTCATGTGAAAAAAGCCGGCCAATTCGCGCACATCCCCGGCGACGATCTCGGTACGCAGTTTGCCGGTATTGGGATTGATGCCGATTATCACTGTGCGCAGATCGGCATGGCCGCCGGAGGCCGCGCGGTGGAAGACAGGATGGGAAGGATCGAGCGCCAGAGTCTCCGGCGCGCCGAAAAGCCCGCCTGCCTCGTCCGCCAGGACGAACCGCGCCATGCGATGGGCGAAGGTCGCCTTGCCCACGCCCTTGGGGCCGGAGATCAGCCAGGCATGGGGCATCCGGCCGCTGGCCCAGGCATCCAATACGCTGCGTTCCGGATCGCCATGGCCGAACAGGGCGGGATTCTCGCGCGGCGGCAGAAACGGGTCGTCGCTGTCAGCCGCGTCCGTGGCCGGCGGGCTCACGGCAGATCGCCGCCGAGGCGGTCCTCCACAGCCCGGCGCAGTGCCGCGGCCACCCGTTCCTGGTCCTCGGTGGCGTCGATCACGACGACGCGCTGCGGCTCGCGCGCGGCAATGTCGAGAAAACCCTCGCGCACCCGGCGATGGAAATCCGGATCCATGCGCTCGTACCGGTTCTCCGCATGGGGGCGGTCATCCGTGCGCTTGAGGCCGATCTCGATCGGCGCGTCGAGCAGCAAGGTCAGATCTGGCACAAAATCGCCGATCGCTGCCCCCGCCACGGCTTCGACGGGCTCGCGGCCCAGGCCGTGGCCATAGCCCTGATAGGCCATGGTCGAATCGGCGAAGCGGTCGCAGACGACCCAGGCGCCGCGCTCCAAGGCAGGCCGCACCGTCCGTGCCAGGTGTTCGGTGCGGGCGGCGAAATGCAACAGCAGTTCGGTGACGGGAGACCAGCGATCGATCGCGCCGGTGACAAGCAGCGCCCGGATCTCATTTGCGCCAGGTGCGCCGCCGGGCTCGCGCGTGGTGACGGCATCGACTCCCCGCCCGCGCAGCCAGGCGACCAGGGCCGCGGTCTGGGTCGATTTTCCGGCGCCCTCGCCGCCCTCGATCGTGACGAAGCGCCCGCGCTTGGCGGCGGTATTCAGTCCTTCCCCCAGATCAATTGCTCGATCGCCGCGCCCATACGGCCGAGCGGACCCAGCTGCTTGACCGACTCGGCGGCGAAAAGCGGCACCTCGACGGGTTCAATGTCCGCGGCCTCGACGCGCA
Source organism: Pseudomonadota bacterium (assembly GCA_027619995.1). Taxonomy (GTDB): domain Bacteria; phylum Pseudomonadota; class Alphaproteobacteria; order CADEGL01; family CADEGL01; genus JABIRQ01. Next base: position 1,339 of record JAQCGR010000058.1, read on the forward strand.
GCGTGGCAATCTGCTGACCCGCCTCGATCGGTGCGGGCACCGGGCCGTCATAGACGACGCTGACCTTCATCTTGTCGCCGTCGCGGCGCGGCACCGTGACCAGAAGATCGCGGTCGATGCGCAGGGCCACCGTATTGGCCTCGCCCAGCCAGACCGTGGCCTGTTCCACGGTGTCGCCCGATTTGAACAGCGCGATATTCTCGAACTCACGGAACGCCCATTCGATCAGGCGCTCGGATTCGCTGGACCGCTGCTTGGCGCTTTCGAGACCGTTGAGCACCACGATCACGCGCCGGCCGTCGCGTTCGACCGAACCCGTCAGGCCATAACCGGAGGCTTCCGTATGCCCGGTCTTGAGGCCGTCGGCGCCGCTGGCGCCGTAGAGCAACGGGTTCCGATTGCCCTGCTTGATGGTATTATAGGTGAACTCTTTTTCGCTGTAGAAATGGTAGTATTCCGGGAAGTTCCGGATCGTCAGACCGGCCAGCCGGACGAGATCCATGGCGGACATGAGCTGTCCGGGGTCGGGCCAGCCCGTGGCATTGGCGAAATGGCTGTCATGCAGGCCGATTTCGCGCGCCTTCTCGGTCATCAGTTCGGCGAAGCGGGATTCGCTGCCCGCGAGGCCCTCGGCCACGACGATGCAGGCATCGTTGCCCGACTGCACGACGATGCCCTGCAGCAGATCCTGGATCGAAACGCGCGAGCCGACTTCGACGAACATTTTGGAGCCGCCCATGCGCCAGGCCTTTTCGCTGACCGGCAGGGTGTCCTCCAGCTTCAGGCTGCCCTCGTTCAGGCGATCGAAGACCATATAGGCGGTCATGATCTTGCTCATCGAGGCCGGAGGCATCGGCTCCTCGGCTCGCTTGGCGAGCAGGACGGTGCCGGTTTGCATATCGACGACCGCCGCATGACTGGCCGCGGTGTCGATTTCCGCCGCGACCGCACCTGCCGGGAGCAGCGTCGTCGCGACCAGCCCGAAGGCCAGCAGCAGGGCGCCGGTCAGACCCGATAGCGCGCGGCGGTCGAAGATCGTGGCTGTGCGGCGCATGGTTCTACTTTCCGCGCTATGCGGCATTGCGTTTCTACCCTTCTCGTTCCGGATCTTGCGGCCGCCGGACCGGCGCACTTTTTCATCGTAGGTCGAAAATGCGACCGAAATGGGATAGCGCCGCGGCCGGGCGGCGCCCGGCCTCACGGTCAAAAGCATCACGGTCAATCAACCACGATCTGGGCTTCGGGAAAACCGGCGCCGGCGACGGCGTTGAGAGTCCGATCCGCCTCCTCCACCGAGGCCAGCGGTCCGATGCGCACGCGGAACAGCGGAATGCTGCCGTTCTCGACTTGGACCACCTGCACTCGACCGAGGCCTGAAAGCTTGGCACTGGTCCGATTCGCATTGACGATCTCGGCGAAGGCGCCGGCCTGGATGAACAGCTTGGTCGGATGCACGGGTACCAGGGCCACCTTGCCCTTGGGTCCAAGGATTTCTTCGTCGGTCGGCGCTTTCGAGGCCACCTCTCTCGTCGCGCCGGGCTTCGGTCCGGTCGCCCGCAAGGTCGGATCGGGTGACTTGGCCGACGTCGCGCCGCCGGGGGCGGCGACCGGTGTGCTTTCGACCGCGGGCGGCGGCACGGCAGCGACGGCGGTCTCCGGGAGGGCCTTGCCCTGTGCCAGCAGTGCGACCTGCCGGCTCTCGTCCTCGAGAATCTGAACGCGCACCCGCGCGGTGCCATTGGAGTCGAAGCCGAGAAGCTGCGCGCCGCGCCGGGAAACATCCAGAATCCGGCCGCGCGCGAAGGGGCCGCGATCGTTGATCCGCAGTTTGATGCTGCGCCCGTTTTCCAGATTCGTGACGCGCACGATGCTGGGCATGGGAAGCGTGCGATGGGCCGCCGTGAGATCGTTCATGTCGTAGTCTTCGCCATTCGCGGTCCGCTTGCCGTGAAAATCGGCGCCGTACCAAGAGGCGATACCAGTTTCTTCATAGGCCATGTCGACGGCCGGGTAGTACCAGGTTCCGGCAATCTGATAGGGCGTGCCGACCTTGTAGTTGCCGGTCTGGCTGCTCGTTCCGACGCCCTTCGCGGCATGGGCGACGACCTCTGTTTCCGCGCAGGCAGCCAGCGCGAGCAGACAGAGGGCCGCAAGCGTCGCACGAACCACGGGCAAATACCCCATCATGTTGCGGCGCACCTCCTTACAAACACCGTATTTTGACGTATAGCGGCAATCTATCGGCTGTCGATTTCTCCGGCAAGGGCGAAGGGGTCAGGCCGGCGATTCATCTCCGATCACCGGGTCGTCGAGAAAATGGCGCAGGGCCCGGTCTTCGATCTCGATCACCCAGAGATCGGGATCGCGCTGGGCCTCGCGCGCGATGTAGCCGTCGGCCTCGGCCTCCGCCACTAGCCCCGGTCCGGTCGCGCGCCGCCAGACCCGGTTGCCGTCTAGATCGCTGCCGGCCGCCAGGACGTAGCAATGTCCCTGCAGCCCGTTGATCTTGATCAACACGGCGCCGGCATCCTCGAAACCGCGCCGCACAACGACGGCGGGGACCGTCTCGACCGTGCAGCGCCGTATCAGGGCCTGGACCCAGATGCCGGTCTTCAGTCTTGGTTGCACGACGGTCGCCTTCCCTGTTCGTCCGCGACCAGCACCTTGCGAAAGGCGTGCGCCGCAATTTACGGTTATAACCGGTTGCGGGGTCATGGACACCCGGCGGCCCGGCGCGGGCGCCGGATGGGGGAGATCGGGACTAACAATGAAGAGCAGCGCGCGGGTGGTCATCATCGGGGCCGGAGTCGCCGGCTGCGGCATCGCCTACCATCTGGCCAAGCTGGGTCAGTCGGACGTTCTGATCCTCGAACGCAACGAGGTCGCGACGGGGGCCAGCGCCTATGCCGCAGGCAACCTGCCCCATTTCGCGGAAAGCCCCCTCGTCGCCCGCCTGGTCGCGGAAAGCACCCGCCTCTATCCCGAGTTGGAGGCCGAGACCGGCCAGGCGACAGGCTGGATGAAAAGCGGCAGCCTGCGCCTTGCCGAAACCGAAGAGCAGATGACCGACTACCGGCGCCATGCCGCTAAGGCCCGCGCGCTCGGCGTGCCCTATGAGGTGATCGGCGCGCAACAGACCCGCGCCCTCTGTCCGCTGATCAACATGGATGGGGTGATCGGCGCGGTCTGGACGCCGGAGGATGGCAATATCGATCCCGCCAGCGTGACCCAGGCCTTCGCCAAGGGCGCGCGCGACGGCGGGGTGACGATCCGCCGGGGCGTCAAGGTGACGGGGCTGCATCAGAAGGCGGATCGCGGCTGGCGCATCGAGACAGACCAAGGACCGGTCGAGGCCGAGATCGTGGTGAACGCCGCCGGCTGGTGGGCGCGACAGGTCAGTGCGATGGTCGGCCATCATCTGCCGATGACCCTGCATCAGCACCAATACATCGTGACCGAGGCCATCCCGGAAATCGCCGCTATGGACAGCCGTGTGCCCATGCTGCGCGACATGTGGGCGCCGCTCTACGCGCGGCAGGAAGGCCAGGGGCTGCTCTGCTCGGCCTATGAATCCGGCCCCCTGTTCATGACGCCGGAGATGCTGGGCGACGGTCTGGCGGATGGCCCCCTGCCCGGCGATCTCGACCGATCCTCGGCCGCACTCGAACGCTGCGTGCATCGCATCCCCGCCTTGGGCGAGGTCGGCATCCGCGCGATCTTCAACGCCCCGGTGATGCGCAGCCCGGACGGCGAGCCGATGATCGGACCGGTCCCGGGACTCGACAATTTCTGGGTCGCCACGGCATTCATTGGCGGTTTCATGTATGGCGGCGTCTATCGCTATATCGCGAATTGGATCGCCGGGGGCGACCCGGGCATCGACCTCTGGCCCTTCGACTTGCGCCGCTTCGGCCCGCATATCACCGCCGCCTATACGGCCGCCCGCATCGGCACGCGCCATTCCGCCTCGACCGATATCGTCTATCCGCATACCGAGCCCAAGGCCGGCCGGCCCCTGCGTGCCGGGCCGCTCTATCATCGCCTGAAGGACAAAGGCGCGGTGTTCGGGGTGCGGGGCGGCTGGGAGGTGCCCCTGTGGTTCGCGGGCGACGGTATGGAGGCCGCCGACAAGCCGGCTTTCGGCCGGACCAACTGGTTCGCCCCGGTGGGCGAGGAATGCCTTGCCGTGCGCGATGCCGCCGGCCTGATCGATGCGGGATCCCTTGCCCAGTTCGAGCTTCGCGGCGCCGGCGCGCGCGCCGCCCTGGAACGGCTGAGCGCGGCCCGGGTGCCCGAGGGTGTGGGCACGGCCTTCGGCGCGTTGCTGCTGACCGAGACGGGCGGGGTTGCCGGTCTCGCCAGCGCGGCCCTGCTGGACGATGCCTGCATTCAACTCAGCGCCTGGGGTCAGGCAGAAGCCTATCTCGAGGATCACCTGCGCCGGCGGATCGGCGGCGATGTGGCTCTCGTCAATCTGTCTGCGTCCTGGGGATGCCTTCAACTCGCCGGGCCGGCGGCCCGAACGATCCTCGCCGCCGCCGCGCCCGACCGCAACTGGTCGGCCGAAGCCTTCCCGCTGGGCACGGCGCGGGAGACGCAGATCGGCTTGGTTCCGGCGCGGGTGCTGGCCATGGGCATAACGGGTGAGATCGGCTTTCAGATTCATCATTCGGCGGAGTTCTCGGTTGCTCTTTATCGTTTGCTGGAGGAAGCAGGCGCGGCCCATCGCCTGCGGGATATCGGTCTGCGCGCCTTCAATGCCTTGCGTCAGGAGAAAGGCTCGGGCGAATGGGGCATCGATCTCAGCCCCCAGACCCACGCAGCTGAATCGGGAGTCGAAGCCCTGATCGACAGAACGAAAACGGGTTTCATCGGGCGCGATGCGTTGCTGACCGACTCCGGGATCGGCAAACGCCTGGTCTGTCTCGTCGTCGAGGGAACGGAGACGGATTGTTCGGGCCTGGAACTGGTCTGCCGTGATGGCGAACCCGTCGGTCTCGTGACCAGCGGCGGCTATGGCCATCGCACGGAAACCAGTCTCGCCTTCGCGCGCATCGACGCCGCTGCCGCCGCACCGGGCACGGCATTGACGGTCGAAATCCTGAGCGAGGACTATCCCGCGCGGATTCTCGACGCTCCGCTCTACGACCCTGAGGGCGCGCGCCTCCGGGTCTAGCCCCTACCCCACCACGGAAAAACTCGAATCCGGGTTGATCTCCCGGCGCCGCGAACAGAAGCCCATGTTCACCACCCGGTCGATATGGCGCAGGTGGAAATCCACGGGTTCGGCATCGTGGTCGTGGCCGCCTTCGCAGGCGTCGATCAGATGGGCCATCATTTCGCCCACCAGGGGCGCGGTCTTGAACTGGTTTCCGCTGGTGCCGACCGCCATGTAGAAGCCGTCAAGGTCCGAGCGGTCGTAGATCGGCAGCCAGTCGTCCGAGACGTCGTAGAGATCGACCACCGTGCGCACCCGCTGCGGAATGCCGATATCAGGAAAGCGCTGGGCCAGGCGCATGACCTGGATGCGCGACTGCTCGGTTGGATTGCGGTCGAAATTGTCGGGATCGACCCATTCGCGCGGGTCGCAATCCGGATCCTCGCTGCCGATCAGGATATGGTCGCCGGATTCCGGCCGGCAGTAGGTCGCCGTATCGGCATCGGAGAAATGGGTGCCGCCCTTGCTCTGCTCCAAGCCGCGCGGTGCTGGCACATGGGCGACCTCGTGGCGCAGGGCGCGTGTCTTGATCTTCATCCCCTCCTCCACCCCGGCCATGACGTTCACCTTGTGGGAATGGGGTCCGGCGACATTGACCACGACCGGCGCGCGCAAAATCTCACCGGTCGCGAGGCGGACACCGGCACAACGTCCGCCCTCGCGCAGGATCCCGGCGACATCGGCGTTGAAGCGGAAAGTAGCCCCGGCCCGTCCGGCGGCCTCCTGCAGGTCGCGCGCGGCGCCTTGGGGATCGGTGACGTAGCCGCCGGTCGGGAAGAAAGCGGCGCCGGGAAGTGCCTCGCCGTTCGTCGCGCCGAAATCCGGGTCCTCGGGCCTGCGCGCGGGCAGATAGGAGTCGAGCGAGACGGTCGGCAGGCGTGCGCGCAAGGCGTCCGCCGGGACGAGTTCGTAGGGACAACCGACTTCGTCCATAATTTTAAGAATATGTTTTAAGTATTTGTTCTTACTGCAGAGAACGACCGTATTGCCGCAGGCGATATAGCGGGTCAGGGCGGTAGGGTCCGGGGCATCGAGATAGCCTGCCCAGCCGTCCCAATAGAAGTGGCATTCCCAACCCATGGCGACCCCTTCATAGGTCGAATAGAACGGCCGGACGATGGCGCAGGAACCGGAGGTCGAGCCGTAGCCGGCGGCCGGCAGCCTGTCGAGGCCGAGCACCCGGCGGCCGCGCCGGGCCATGGATAGAGCGACCGCCGCCCCTATCACGCCCGCCCCGATCACGATGGCGTCGTAGCTGTTATCGGCCATGGCGCGTCACTCCCATCACTAGTTCGAGACCCGATCTGACAACGCCGTTCGGCGCGCGACAAGGGGCCAATTGCAGTCATGAATCTCGCGAGGCATGGTAGACGCGGGTGCGAATGATGTATTTTCTTGCCGCGAGGGCCGTCCGGTGATGGACTTGGGGCTGAGGGGCAGCGGTGCCCCAAGAGGCTGACGCCGAACCGACATCGGCCGAACTGATATTGATTGAGGGGGCGAGGACACGAAATGCGATTCGAATCACCGCAAACGACGAAGGATGCCGTCGCCCTTCTAGCGGGCGCGAAGGGCAAGGGCCGTGTGCTCGCGGGAGGGACCGATCTTCTGGTGCAGATGAAGTCCGGCATGGCTGCGCCGGATGTCATCGTCGACATCAAGCGTATTCCCGCGATGAAATCTATCAAGGCGGAAAAGGACGGCATGCGCGTGGGCGCCGCTGTCGCGAGCGCTGAAATGGCGGAGCATGCCGCTCTCGCCAAGGGCTGGCCCGGTGTGGTCGAGGCCGCCGATCTGATCGGCTCGACCCAGATCCAGGGTCGCGCCACCTTGGCCGGTAATCTGTGCAACGGCTCCCCTGCCGCCGACAGCGTGCCCGCGATGGCCGCGATCGGCGCGAAGGCGCGCGTGGTCGGCCCGAAGAAGCGCCGCGACGTGCTGGTCGAGAAGATCGTGACCGGGCCGGGTAAGATCTCGCTCGCCAAGGACGAGTTGATCGAATCGATCCTCCTGCCCAAGCGTCCGCCCCGGTCGGGCGACGCCTATCTGCGCTTCATTCCGCGCACCGAGATGGATATCGCCGTCGCTGGCGCCGCGGTCAGCCTGACCCTGGACACCAAGGGTGTCTGCACCGACGCGCGGGTGATTATCGGCGCGGTCGGCCCCCGTATCATCGACGTGAAGGACGGTGCCAAGGCGCTGATCGGCACGAAGGTGGACAAGGCTGCCCTGAAAGCGATGGAAGCGGCCTGTTCGGCCGCCGCGACCCCCATCGACGATAAGCGCGGCACCAAGGAATTCAGAAAGCATGTGGTCGGCGTCTTGGCGCGGCGCGCCGGGCAGATCGCACTCAAGCGGGCGAAGGGCAGCAAGTGATGAGCCAGATTCACGTTTCCACGACAATCAACGGCGACCAGGCCGAATTTCTCTGCGATGCGGACGAGACCCTGCTCGACGTGCTGCGCGACCGCCTGGGCCTGACCGGTTCCAAGGAAGGCTGCGGCACCGGCGATTGCGGGGCCTGTTCCGTCACCGTCGACGGAAGGCTGGTCTGTTCCTGCCTGATGCTGGGCGCCGAGGCCGAAGGCCGTGAGATCGGCACGATCGAAGGCTTGGCCAATGGCGATGAGCTGCATCCCCTGCAGACCAAGTTCCTCGAACATGCCGCCCTGCAATGCGGTATCTGCACGCCGGGTTTCCTGGTCGCGGCCAAGTCGCTGCTCGAGCACAACCCGAAGCCGACGGAAACCGAGGTCCGCTATTGGTTGGCCGGCAATCTCTGCCGCTGCACGGGCTACGACAAGATCGTCCGCGCGGTGATGGATGCCGCCAAGGAAATGAGAAAGGCCTGAACCATGAGCCTTCAAACCGAGACCGAAACCAAACGAAGCTTCAACCAGATCGGCACCCGTCCGGTGCGGCCGGATGGCATCGACAAGGTGACCGGCCGCGCGCGGTTCGGCGCCGATATGGAAATGCCGGGCATGTTGCACGGCCTCGTCCTGCGCTCGCCGCATCCCCACGCGAAGGTCAAGTCGATCGACATTTCGCGCGCGGCGAAGCTGGCCGGCGTGAAGGCCATCGTCACCCGCGACGATTTCAAGATGCCGAAGGACAAGGACCTCGTCGATATCTGCGCGAATATCATGGCGCGCGACAAAGTGCTCTATGACGGCCATGCGGTGGCGGCGGTGGCCGCGACCACCAAGGCGATCGCGCGCGAGGCGCTCAAGCGCATCAAGGTTGAATACGAGATCCTGCCTCATGTCACGGATGTCGACGAGGCGATGAAGCCGGGCGCGCCGATCCTGCACAAGGGCATGCGCACCGGTGGCATGGACACCAAGCCGCGCAAGGATTCGAACGTCGTCAAGCGGTATAAGTTCGGCCATGGCGATGTCGAAAAGGGCTTCAAGCAGGCCGATATCGTGATCGAGCGCAGCTTCAAGACGGCGGCGACCCATCAGGGTTATATCGAGCCCCATGCCTGCCTCGCCAGCATCGGGCCGGACGGCCAGGGCGATCTCTGGGTCTGCACCCAGGGTCACTACATGGTGCGCAATGTCTGCGCCGGGCTGCTCGGCCTCGACGTCTCGCAACTGCGCGTGACGGCCTCCGAGATCGGCGGCGGTTTCGGCGGCAAGACCACGGTCTTCATCGAGCCCCTGGCCCTGGCGCTGTCGCGCAAGGCCAACCGGCCGGTCAAGATGGTGATGAGCCGCGACGAGGTGTTCCGGGCCACCGGGCCGACCTCGAGCACGAGCATGGACGTCAAGATCGGCGCCACCAAGGACGGGCGGATCACCGCCGCACATGCCGAACTGCGTTTCCAGGGCGGCGCCTTCGCCGGCTCGCCGGTTTCCATGGGCGCGATGACCGCCTTTGCCTGCTATGACCTCAAGAACGTCCAGTCGATCGGCTACGACGTCGTGACCAATCGGCCCAAACAGGCGGCCTACCGCGCGCCGGGCGCGCCGATGGCGGCTTTCGCCGTCGAAAGCGTGATCGACGAGTTGGCCTCGAAGTTGGGCATGGATGGGCTCGAGTTCCGCATCCTCAACGCCGCCGGCGAAGGCACCAAGTCGTCCTATGGTCCGACCTTCGGCCCGATCGGGCTGAAGACCACCCTCGAGAAGGCCAAGAGCCACGCCCATAACAAGGCCAAGCTGGGCAAGAACCAGGGCCGGGGCATCGCCTGCGGATTCTGGTTCAACTTCGCGGGCAACACCTGCGTCTCGCTGAACCTGCAACTCGACGGCACGATCGCCCTTTCGGTCGGCACGCCGGATATCGGCGGCTCGCGTGCCTCCATGTCGCTGATGGCGGCGGAAGAGCTGGGCGTTCCCTACGACAAGGTCCGCACGATCGTCGCGGATACCGCTTCCCTCGGCTACAATGACGTGACCGACGGCAGCCGCACGACCTTCGCCGCCGGCCTGGCGACGATCGAGGCCGCGCGCGATGCAATCGGCAAGATGTGCGGCCGTGCCGCCAAGGTCTGGGGCATCCCGGCCGATGCGGTGAAATGGGAGAACGGCTACGCCAAACCGGCCGGTCCCAACGCAGGCGCGTTCAAGCCCATGTCGATGGCCGAGATCGCGGCAATCGCGCACAAGACCGGCGGCCCCATCGCGGGCCATTACGAGATCAACGCCGACGGCGCGGGGGTCAGTTTCGCGACCCATATCGTCGATTCGGAGGTCGATCCCGAGACCGGGCGCGTGACGATCCTGCGGTACACGGTCCTGCAGGACGCCGGCAAGGCGATCCATCCGGACTATGTCGAAGGGCAGTATCAGGGCGGCGCGGTGCAGGGCATCGGCTGGGCGATCAACGAGGAGTACATATACGGCGAGGACGGCCGGCTGCAGAATGCCGGCTTCCTGGACTACCGCATTCCGGTGGCCTCGGACCTGCCGATGATCGACACCGTGATCCTCGAGATTCCCAATCCGGGTCATCCCTACGGGGTGCGCGGGGTCGGCGAAACCTCGATCGTCCCGCCCCTCGCGGCCATCGCCAATTCGGTGTCGAACGCCGCCGGTGTGCGCCTGACCGAACTGCCGATGTCGCCGCCCAAGGTGCTGAAGGCGATCGGCGAGCACAACCGGGCCTAGGCCCGGCGCCTGCCATGGCGAAGGTCATTCTCTGGGGTTCGCTGAAGAAGGCGGTCGGGGGAAAGACCGAGCTGGAATTGGATGTCTCGGATGTGCGCGAGCTGCTGGACGCGCTTGGGGAACGTTACCCCAAGCTCGGCCCGCAGCTCGACGCCGGGGTCTCCGTTTCGATCGACGGCACAATGGTCCGCGACAATCTATTCGTCGCAATCAAACCCGACAGCGAAGTCTATGTCCTGCCGCGCATGGCGGGCGGCTAGACGGGCCGAAGATTCAAATTCGGCCCATCAGCAGCAGCACCAGCAGGATCACCACGACGAGCCCGATGCCGCCCGACGGGTAGTAGCCCCAACTCCGGCTATGCGGCCAAGTCGGCACGGCGCCGATCAGGACGATTATCAAGACGATCAGCAGAATGGTTCCAACGCTCATGGCCTGTCTCCGGGCTGGCTTGCATTGGAATAAAGTTTGGACCTGAACGGCACCGGCCTCCTTAACCCATGGCGCAGGCCGACCGGCGCGGGGCGGGCGGATCAGAGGCGTTGGATCAGGGCCCGCGCGGGCGCCGGATCGGCGGTGATCGCCCGGTAGTCGGGATTCGCCGCGCGGCGGAGATCCAGAACGTAGTCGAGCACATGTTTCGGCCCGCCCTCCATGCGGATCGCCGTCAGCGCGTTGCCCGTGCTCCAGACCCGCGTGCCGCAGCGCGCCGCGCGCGGATCCTCGCAGGAATGCAGGATGCCCGTCACGGCCATGCCGTGGGCATCCTCGAGGAACAGATCGCAGCTTCGGTCCTGGTTGTTGCCGTTCTGCTCGAAATGCAGGCCGGACAATTCGCCCATCGCCTTGCGCAGGATCATGCCGTTCAGGAAGCCGGATTCGCCGTCATCGTTCGCAATGCCGGAGATCTGGCCGCCCCGCACGCTGGCCTGGATTGCGGCCAGATAGACGCCGCCCACACCTGCCCCGCTATCGGTGACGCGCTTGCCGGCCTTGTTGGCGAGAAAGCCGCGCATGTCGATCGTGTCGACGGTCGCGCCGCCGGCGCCGGGTTCGTAGCCGATGAGGATCGCTTCGAGCCCGGTGAAGCGGACGCTGAACCGGTCCAAGGTGACATGCTCCCAGCGGCGCAGCGCGCCTTTCTCCTTGGTGTTCGGCTTATGGCCGATGAAACCGCGCCCGGCGAAGGATTGGACATGAACATCGCGGAACACGACGTTCAGGCAATTGCCGAGTTCGATGGCGTTGGCGTTCGTCGTGCCGGGATCGGTCGCGCCCCTTCCGTGCAGGCGCAGGGTTTCGATGCCGATATTCTCGACCTGGCCCGAGGCGTGATCGCGCCGCCCGATCTGAAGTAGGCCGGCATCCAGACCCGGCCCAGCCATGAGATAGGCCCCCCGCTCCCCCCGCAGGGTGAGATCGACGGTGCCGTTGGGCACGATCCACGGCGCTTCCAGGCGATAGGACCCCTGCGGCACGAGGACCTCTCCGCCCCCCGCCTGGAGCGCCGCGTCGAGGGCATCCGCGAAAGCCCGGGCATTATCGGTCTCGTTGTCGGGCACGGCGCCGAAGTCGCGGACGTTGAAGACGCCGGCGGCCGCGGGCCGCGGGAAGGCACCCAGCGCAAGCGCCGCGCCCGCCCCGGCGGCCCCGGTCAGAAAGCGCCGACGGCTTTGCGATCCTTGAGGTTTCATCGCACCATGATCGCACGGCGCGGCCCGCGCGCTGAAACCGTTTTACTGGGGCTTTGACAAGGCTGGCGCCATGCGCTTGCTTGCGCCTCTAAGCGGATGGGTGGCCGAGCGGTTGAAGGCACCGGTCTTGAAAACCGGCAGGCGTGAGAGCGTCTCGTGGGTTCGAATCCCACCCCATCCGCCAACTTTCCTGTTCGCATGCGTTCACGTTTCCTCATATATACCACAGAAAACAAAAGGTTATAGGGCATTTAGCCCTCTCTATCCGTTCGCATTCGTTCATTGATATTCGCCTCCAACCGCGATAAAATGGGGTTGTTTTTGGGGTATCAGACTATGGCGGACGGTCATCAAAACCGCCGCCAGGGAGCGCGAAATGGCGAAGCTCAACGCAACGATCGTCCGAAACGCCCTAAAGCCTGGAGCCAGGACCCGGCGCTATGGTGACGGCATGGGCTTATCGTTGGTCGTGCCGCCGAGCGGCGTTGGTCACTGGGTTTTGCGCGTTGTTCGCCGTCCGAGGGGTCGGCGCATGGATATTGGCCTTGGCGGCGCACGGGACGTTTCGCTGGCCGACGCGCGCGACCGGGCGGCGATTGAGCGGCGGAAGGCGTTATCCGGCATCGATGTAATAGCCGAGCGCCGAGCAACTCGGACCGAAGAGCGGGCCAAAACGATGACGTTTGAGATCGCGGCTCGCAAAGTCCATTCCGAGAACGCGCCAACATGGAAAAATCCCAAACACGCGGCGCAATGGCTGTCGACGCTTGAGAC
>JAQCGR010000059.1 GCA_027619995.1 Pseudomonadota bacterium
AACGGTCATGATTGCCCCTTTCCTGTTCGCGGGATTTTTTGGTCGTGTTTATAGGTCGGGTGTTGAATCGACTCGGGGAAAAAATTTTGACTTTTTTGAATGAATAAATGCATCGCGCGCGATCCGGGGGAGGCCGGTGCGTTCCACCCGCTAAATGGTGATGCTGCTGTTGCCGTTGCGCCAGACGGCCAGGGCTTTGCATTTGCCGCAGATACGCTCGCCGGCCCAGGCGCTTTCGAAGTTCTCGCTGCACATCAGACAGGTGCGCGCCTTCGCCTTGTGCACTCTCTCGGGCACAAGTTCGGTTCCGTCTTCCGCAAGCGTTTCGCTGGGCCGGGTGGAGACTCTGGAGAGATCGATATCGGACACTTCTACAAACCTTCATTAGCGCGGGTCATCGCCTCAAAGCCGAGGCAAAGCGGCATGACCGGCGGATTTCCGCCTTCCACGCGCAACTGGAGCAAACGGAGATCGATTATGATAAGCGGCCGATTGGTGGCCCGTAACCATGGACCACATCGCGCGTCTACATACCGCCTGCGTCTTTATCGCGCGGACCCTTTGTCAGAGTCAAGCAGAGTCAGATTCACCACCTGGCGAACGAGCGATCACTCGGGCTTGACTCGACTCGGGACTGCCATCAAATTGCCCGACTGATCGATCAGTCGAATGGCGGCGACGTTACCTTGGATCCGAACGCGTTTCTCGAAAGTCATCACAGCGGTCTGGGCCGGTTGCTCGGCATCGAGTTCACCGATGCCCGGCCCGACCGGATCGTTGCGCGTTTGGCGCTCGGCCCGGCCCATTTCACCCGCGGTAACGTCGTCCATGGCGGGGTCATCATGGCCATGGCGGATTGCTGCGGCGCTTACGGCACGGTCCTCAACCTGCCGCCGGGCCATACCACCGGGACCATCGAGTCGAAGACGAATTTCATGCGCCGCGGCGAGGGCGCGGAACTGATTGCGGAATCGACGCCGGTCCATCTCGGGCGGACCCTCTGCATCTGGCGCACCGCCGTCAGGCGTGGGTCCGGGCGGCCCATCGCGGAGGTCACCCAGACCCAGATCGTCATGGCCGAACCGTCCGACGCGGCGGGGAATCCGGCCCAGGAACAGATCGACGGGAAGGCCGGGGAGGCGGCGGATGCGGCGTCAGCCGCGGCGAATGAGGGTGCGGCGACGGCCGATTCCGCCGTCGTGGCTGATCGCAAGCGCCAGATCTTCGAGGGTGCGAGCCGGGTGCTGTCCGAGAAGGGCTATGCCGCCGCCACGATCCGCGAGATCGCGGCCGCAGCCGGCATGCCGGTGCCGACCATGTATCAGTATATCGAGCGCAAGGAAGACCTGCTGCTCTTCATCTACGAATCCTTCATGGCGGATTACACGGCGGCCCTGCGCGCGGCGGTCGAGGCGGCGCCGACGCCGGACGCCAAGCTCGATGCCGCGTTGAAGGAAACGATCGCCAATTTCGACCGCAATCACGAATACATAAAGCTGATGTTCCAGGAGACCCGGGCCCTCGCGCCGGAAGCGCGCCGCAGGGTCTATGAACTCGACGGCCGCTATATCGCGGTCTGGCGTGAGATCCTGGAGCGCATCTCGCCGACCAACGGCGCGGCCCCGGCGAATCCGCAGTTGATGGCGAATTTCATCTATTTCCTTTGCTCCATATGGCCCCTGCGCCATTGGGCGATCGCCGATCACGGCCGCGAGGCGGTGGAGGCCGCCCTGGCCGGCTTCATCAAAGGCGGCCTGGGTCTGACGGGCGAAACCACGGGAGAAACGAAACATGGCTGACGGCAGCTTGGCGCCGGCCTGGGACGGGGTTTGGGACGCGGATGGCGAGGGCGCTTTCATGATCGGCGGGCGCTGCGGCGCCTGCGGCGGTCTGGCCCTTGGCCTGCGCCCGATCTGTCCCCATTGCCACAAGGATGGGACCCTGGCCGCCGAAGCGGTCGGGCGGCGCGGGCGTCTGTATTCCGCGACCGTGATCCATCAGGCGCCGCCCGGTTTCGAGGCGCCCTATCGGGTTGGCTATGTCGATATCGGCGAGGGCCTGCGCGTCTTCGCCCATATTCAGGCCGAAGCCGAGAATGGCGTGCCCGCGCCCGGCCCCGGCGACGAGGTTGTCCTGCGCATCGTGGCTGTGAAGACGGACCCGGATGGAACGGCCCGGAGCGGGCCCTTCTACGCCGCGGTGGAAGGAACTGCGAAATGAAGTTGCGTCGCGCCGGAATCATGGGGGTCGGGCTGACCCCCTTCGACAAATACGACGACGTGCCGGTCGAGGTGATCGCCCAGCGCGCGGTTATCGCCGCCCTGGCCGATGCCGGGATCGCCCTGTCCGATATCAACGCGGTCTATGCCTCGCATCTCTACCAGGGCGAGGTTTTCGGCCAGCGGGTCATGCGCGGGCTGCACGCGCCGGAGGTCCAACTCGTCAATGTCGAGAATGCCTGCGCGGGCGGGTCGAGCGCGGTGCGCGCCGCCTGGCTCTCGGTCGGCACGGAGGAACACGATCTCTGCCTCGTGGTCGGCGCGGAGAAGATGGGGCGGGGTCTGATCGCCTTTTCCAGCGCCGATCTGGAACTGACCCTGGGCAACACGGCGCCGGCCCAATACGCCCTGGCCGGCCAGCGCCACATGCACGAATTCGGCACCACGGCGGAGGATTTCGCCCGGGTCGCGGTCAAGAGCCGCCACCACGGCGCCCTCAACCCGAACTCCCGATTTCGCGAGGACGTGACATTGGAAGAGGTGCTGGAAAGCCGCCCCATCGCCGATCCGATTACCCTGCTGCAATGCTGCCGCAACGGCAGCGGCGCGGCCGCCGTTGTGATCGGATCGGAAGCCTGGTGCGATAAGCGCGGTGGCCCGAAGGTCTGGATCGAGGGTTCGGGTCTGCGCTCGGTCATGGGCGATTCGACCGAGCGCGATCTGACGAATTTCGGCGCGACCCGCACCGCTTCGGCCGCCGCCTATGAGATGGCGGGCATCGGACCGGAGGATATCGACCTGGTCGAGCTGCACGATGCCTTCACCGTGGGCGAACTGCTCCATTGCGAGGGGCTCGGCCTGTGTCCGAAGGGGGAGGGCGGGCGCCTTGTCCGCGACGGGGATACCGCGCTCGGCGGGCGGGTCCCGGTCAACACCTCGGGCGGCCTGATCTCCAAGAGCCATCCGGTGGGCGCCACCGGAGTCGCCCAATTCGCCGAACTGACCTGGCAGCTGCGTGGCGAGGCCGCGGGCCGGCAGGTCGAGGGCGCGAAAACAGCATTAGCCCATTCCCAGGGCGGCACCGGCCTGGAGGCCGGCGCCACCTGCGTCACCATCCTGGCCCGCGGCTGAGCCGCCGGGCCGAACGAAACCTAGGGGGTCGTTGCGATGAAATTCATGTTTTTCTCCGAGGGCGAAACCCTGCCGGGCGAGTCCTACCAGATCCGCTATTGGGATCTGATCGAGCAGGTGATCCATGCCGAGCATTGGGGCTTCGACTCCTTCGGCGTGTCGGAGCAGCAATACGCCATTGGTGGCATCTCCACCTCCTGCCCGGAAGTGCTCTACGGCTATCTCTTCGCGCTGACCAAGACCCTCCGCTTCGCCCATGCCATCACGCTGCTGCCCAAGAACATCAACCATGCCTTGCGCATCGCCTCGCGCACGGCGGTCCAGGACGTGCTGTCCCGGGGGCGGATCGAACTGGGCGTCGGACGGGGCAACACGACCCTGGCCCTGCGCGCTTTCGAGGTTGATCTCGAAAAGAACCGGTCCGAGGTCAACGAGGGCATCCAGATCCTCCAGAAGGCCTTCACCGAGGATCCGTTCATGTTCTACGGCGAGCATTACAACATCCCGCCCCGCTCGCTCGTCCCCAAGCCGATCCAGACCCCTTATCCGCCGCTCCATATCGCGGCAACCAGCCCGGAATCGCATATCATGGCGGCCGAGCTGGGGGTGGGCGTCTATAGCTGGTCCAACTTCATGGGCTACGACGCCCTGGCCGAATCCCTGAGCGCCTACCACAAAGCGGCTGAGAAGACGGCGGCGACGGGCAAATTCGTCAACCAGAGCGCGGGCGCCCTCCTCCAGGGCTATTGCGCCGAGACCGACGAGATCGCGCGCGAGGAAGCGGGCGAGGGCAACGTCAAATGGCTGCAGATCGCTCTCGACGGCTACCCACGCCTGGCCAAGATGGCGGAAAGCTATTCCTATATGGCCAAGGTCCAGGAGGTCTCGAAGAAGGCGACCAATCTCGACTATTTCCAGGAGGGCTCGGGCGCGGCCGTGTTCGGCTCACCGGAAAGCTGCATCCGTTCGATCGAGAAGCTGCGCGATTGCGGCGTCGACACCCTGATTCTGCGCATCGACAGCGTGCCGCATGACAAGATCATGAAGTCGATCGAGATGTTTGGCCGTCATGTCATTCCGCATTTCAAGGCGGCGAAGAACTTCATGCGCCCGGCCGAGGATGTGATGGCCGATATCCGCACCATGCGCGACAAAGCCAAGGAAATGGGCGTCTATGTCGAGGGCGGCGAAAAGCCGGCCAAGGCGCCCAAGACCAGCGCGGCGGAGTAGGGCCGGACCATGGGCAAGATCCTCGAATTCCTGACGGTCAATATCGCGACCGCCGATCTCGACGGGGCCTTGGCGAAGTTCCGGGCGATGGGCCTCCAGACCCTGCCGCCCGCCCATATGCCCGAGCCGCCGGCCGAGATCACCGATGTCACCCTGCCGATCGGGCCGATGGGCTCGATCTCGGTGATCGCGGCGACCGGGCCGGGTTCGCCCGTCAAACGCTTCATCGACAAGCGCGGCGAGGGGGTCTACTCGATCGCCGTGCGGGTCGACAGCCTGGCCGAGGTGATGGAGGAATGGGCCGCGGCCGGCCTGCAATGGGTCCTTCCGGAGCCCTACGTTTTTCCGCATGAGAACCCGGCGGCGCGCTACGTGCCCGAGCAACTCAAGGTCAACTGGGTCAAGCCGTCCAGCCTGGGCGGTGTGATGCTCGAATGCTTTGAATTCGTCGGCAAGGTCCGCGAGGAGCAGCCGGAATAGCCTGCCGGACACTCTTATTTCCACCAATATAGAATCGAAGGAGGCCGCCTTGGCCGATGTCTACGACCAATTCGAGAATCTGACCATCGAGCGGCGCGAGAACGGCGTGGTCCTGGTGATTTTGGACCGGCCCGAAAAGCTGAACGCCATGACCTATCCGATGCATGCCGATCTCGGCCGGGTCTGGGACGCGGCGGACGACGACAAAGCGACCCGGGCGGTGGTGGTCACCGGCGCCGGCCGCGCCTTTTGCTCCGGCAACGACCTCAAGAATCCGGACCCGGACCATGACGGCGTGCGCGAGATCATGCGCGACGCGCTGAAGATCGTGCGCGGCATGATGGAATGCGAAAAGCCCATCATCTCGGCGATTAACGGGGTCGCCGTGGGCGCGGGCCTCGCCGTGGCCCTGATGGCGGATATCAGCATCGCCGCCGAGGACGCCAAGCTGATCGACGGCCACGCCAAGGTCGGCGTCGCGGCGGGCGACCATGCTTGCATGCTCTGGCCCATGCTCTGCGGCATGGCCAAGGCCAAGTATTTCCTCTGGGACCTGGAGCCCCTGACCGGGGCCAAGGCCGATGAGATCGGCCTGGTTTCCCAGTCCTTGCCCAAGGAGCAGGTGCTGCCCCGGGCCCTGGAGATCGCCGATCAGCTCGGCCAGGGCTCCCAGCCGGCGATCCGCGGCACCAAGCGGGCGATCAATGGCTGGCTGCGCCAGGCCATGCCGATCTTCGAACATTCGGCCGCGCTCGAAATGTACGATTTCTTCGGGCCGGACGTCTTCGCGGCGCGCGAGGCATTCCGCGCCAAGAAACCCGTGAAATATCCCTCGGCCAGCTAGAGCGACGGCGGGTCCGCGATGAAGACGCCGGAAATCGGTCGCCAGGGGCGGTTCGTCGTCGAGACCGGGCCGGAACACACAGCCCAGGCCTTCGGCAATCCGGGGGTGGTGGCGATTTCCAGCGTGAGCCTGATCGCGGCGATAGAAAGTGCCTGCGGCGACGCGATCGCCGCGCTCCATGACGAGGGCGAGGCGACGGTGGGTGTGGGCTTCGACCTGACCCATCTCGCCCCGGCCCCGGCGGGGGCGGTGATCGAAGCCCGCGCGCGGGTGGTCGGGGTTGAGGGCCGCAAGCTGGATTTCGAGGCCGAGGCCTGGCACGGCGAGACCTTGTTGATGAAGGGCCGCCATCGGCGCGCAGTGATCGACTTGTCCCGCTTCCTCGAACGCGACACGATGCGCTCCACCTCGTCCTGACATCGGAGGCGCGCGCCATGGCCAACGCAAATCGCATCGAGATCGTCCGGCCCGACGATTGGCACCTGCATCTGCGCGACGGCGCCATGCTGGAGGCCGTTCTGCCCTATACCGCCGCGATTTACGGGCGGGCCATCGTCATGCCGAATCTGGCCCCGCCGGTTCGGGCCACGGCCGAGGCCAAGGCTTACGAGAGCCGCATCCGCGCGGCCCTGCCCGACGGTCATCCGTTCCAGCCGCTGATGACGATCTATCTGACCGACACGACCGATGCGGCCGATCTGCGCGCGGGCTTCGAAAGCGGCGCGGTGACGGCGGTGAAGCTCTATCCGGCCGGGGCAACGACGAATTCCGAGAGCGGCGTGACGGATACCACGAAAGTCGCCGCCGTCCTGGATGTCATGGCCGAGATCGGCATGCCGCTGCTGGTCCATGGCGAGGTCACGGATCCCGAAGTCGACGTGTTCGACCGTGAGGCCGTGTTCATCGACACGGTGCTCGACCCGATGCGCCGCCGCCATCCCCGCCTGCGCGTCGTGCTGGAGCACGCCACCACTGCGCGGGCCGTCGACTACGTGATGGCCGAGGGCGAGGGCATCGCGGCCTCGATTACCCCCCATCACCTAATCATCAATCGCAATGCGCTCTTCGCCGGCGGGCTGCGCCCGCATATGTATTGCCTGCCGATAGCGAAGCGGGAGAAGCACCGCCTGGCCCTGCGCCGGGCCGCATGTTCGGGCGATGCGCGCTTTTTCCTGGGCACGGATTCGGCGCCCCATCCCGCCCGCCTCAAGGAAACCGATTGCGGCTGCGCGGGCATCTTCAATGCGCCCAACGCGATCGAATACACCGCGCGGGTGTTCGAGGAGGAGGGCGCGCTGGAGCGGCTGGAAGCCTTCTGTTCCCTGAACGGCCCGGGCTTCTATCGCCTGCCGCCCAACGAAGATCGCATCGTGCTGGAACGAGGCGATGCGCCCGAGGCCATGCCGGAGTCGATTTCGATTCCCGGCGGTGACGCTGTGCGGGTCTTCCGTGCCGATCCTGTGCCGTTGTGGCGGATCGCGGCCGGCCGCCGCCCGGCCGGTCGCACCGCCTAGGGCGCGCTCAGGACGCGGATCGCGGCCTGGGCCAGATCCTCGGTATCGGCTTTTCCCAGAACCAGGGCGCGCAGCCCGCTCCCCGTGCGGTAGGGCGCGTCGACGGCGACGATCAGGCGACCCTGGCTCAGGTAGCTGTCGGACAGATGGCGCCAGCCCAGCACCGCGCCCTCCCCGGCGCAGGCCGCCTCAAGCAGGTAGACGTAATTGCTGTATTGGGCCGCCGCCCGGCTGGCTGGCGGGGCCAGGCCCTGGGCGGCAAACCAACCCGCCCAATCAGCCCAGCCGAAATTGCGCTTGCTCAGTTCCAGCCGTGCCATCCCGGCCAGCGCGCCGGGACCGTCCCGGGCGAGGGATTCGGCATGGCGCTCGGCCAGGCCAGGGGCGCAGAGCGGCACTGTCTCCTCCGCGAACAGAAGCACCCCGTCGGGGTCGCCCGGCGCCGCCGCCGCGAAGGTCAGGGCCAGGTCGAAGCCCTCCTCGCGAAGCAATTCCTCATAGCCGTATTCGACCGCGACGACGCGGATCTCGACCCCGGGGCCGAGGGCCGCCTGCAGGCGGGCATGTCGCGGCATCAGCCAGAGATGGGCGACGTCGTAGCTGCAGGCGATGGTCAGACGCCGGCCTTTCGGCTTGGCGCGAATCTCGGTGACCGCGGTGCGGATCTCCTCCAACCCCGCGACCGTGGCGCGATGCAGGCGCCGCCCCTCGGCGGTCAGAGAGAGACGGTTGCGCCGGCGCAGGAACAGGGCAACGCCCAGATAACCTTCGAGTTGGGCTATATGGCGACTGACCGCCGGCTGCGAGGTCCCCATCTCCTCCGCGGCCCGGCTGAAATTCATGTGCCGCGCCGCGCATTCGAAGGCGTTCAGCGCGTTCAACGAAGGCAGGATGGTGCGATAGTCGACCATATCAATATTGATATCATAGTGCGGCGTCCGCCGGCAGTGGCAGCGCGAATTCCGCAGGCGAATACTGGCAACGGATCAGCCGTGGAGAACGAGCCATGACCGGAAAGCGCTATATCGCCTATGCGGGCTTCGTCACCACCCCGCGCTATTTCGACGATTCGCCCCAGCAGTTCCTGACGGTCGCGCCCAAGGGGACGGGGGCGATCCAGCGCGTGATGCATGTCGATTCCTACGAATACCGCCTGGAGCAGCGCGCGCGGAATTTTCACCAACTCGAGGAATCGGCGATCTGTCTGGGCCAGTCCTATTGCCAGGTGATCGGCCAGGTCGGCACGAACTGGGTCCATTGCAACGGCACTTCGCCCGACGACATCCGCGCCCTGTGCGACGATATCAGCGCCAAGGCGGGGGCCCGGTTCCTGATGGCGGGGATGTGCCTGGTCGACGGCCTCAAGGCGATCGGGGCCAAGCGCATCACCATCGCCAACGGCTATTACCGCGACGACTGGATGGCCGGGATCAACGGCTTTCTCGAACAGGCCGGGTTCGAAATCCTGTGGTCGGGCAACCTGATCAAGCAGGGCTTTTATGGCTCATTCGACGAGCTTGAGGCGTCGGAGGCGGAAACCCTCTGGGACTATCCGGCGCGCGACGTGGTCGGGGCCTGCGTGAAGGCCCATGAGGCGGCGCCCGATGCGGACGCGGTCGTCCAGACGGGCGCGGGTTTCCGCACCATGCCGCATATCGAGGCGATCGAGGGCATCAGCGGCAAAACGCCCGTCGCGTCCGACATGGCCCTCTACTGGGCCATGCTGCGCCATCTCGATCTGGGCATCCCGGTGCGCGGCTACGGCCATCTGATGCGGAGCCTGACCGGGGGGCGGCAGTGACCACGCGGAAGCCGGGCCGGATCCTCGCCCTCTGGGCGGTGCCGCGCTCCACCTCCACGGCCTTCGAATGGATGATGCGCGAGCGTGGCGATTTCCTGTGCCTGCACGAGCCGTTCAACGAGGTCTACTACTACGGCCAGGATCGGCGCACGGACCGCGACGCCCATATCCCGCCGCGTCCCGGCCTCGCCTTTCCGTCCGTCTGGGCGGAAATCCAGGCCCAGGCGGCGGCCGGTCCCGTCTTCCTGAAGGACTTCGCCTATTCCATCGAGCATATGGCCGACGATGCCTTTCTCGATCGCTTCGACCACGGCTTCCTGATTCGCGATCCCGCGAAGGTGCTGCCCTCGATCCATCATCGCTGGCCCGACTTCACCCTGGAGGAGGCCGGCTTCGAGGCGCTGTCACGGTTGTTCGATCGGGTGCGCGCGCGCATCGGGACCGTGCCGCCGGTGATCGATTCCGACGATTTGCTGGCCCGGCCGGCGGAAACGGTCGAGGCCTTTTGCGCCGCGGTCGGCATCCCGTTTCTGCCCCAGGCGCTGAACTGGCAGCCCAAGGAAGAGGCGAAGGCAAGCTGGTACGATGGCGGAAGCTGGCACGACAACCTGCGGCGCAGCACGGGTATTCAGGCCCAGCCCCGATCCTATGCCGCGCTCGACGACGATCCCCGCCTGCGCCATGCCCATGATCTCTGCCGACCCATCTATGAAGCGCTCTATGCGCATCGACTGACCGGCGGGGTGCTGGCGTGACGCGGATTCTGGCCCTCTGGGCGGTGCCGCGCTCCACCTCCACGGCCTTCGAATGGATGATGCGGCAGCGCGGCGATTTCCTGTGCCGGCACGAACCATTCGGGGAGGCTTGGTATTTCGGCGAGGATCGACGCGTGCCGCGGCCGAACGCCACACCGCCGCGGCCGGGCCTCAGCTTTGCGGCGGTCTGGCGGAACCTTCGAGAGGAGGCCGGGAAGGGTCCGGTCTTCGTCAAGGACTTCCCTCATTACATCATGCATATGGCGGACGACTCCTTCCTCGACCGTTTCATCCACAGCTTCCTGATCCGCGATCCGGCCCGGATGCTGCCATCCATGTACGACAAATGGCCGGACTTCTTGATCGAGGAGACGGGCTATGCCGAGCAGCGCATTCTCTTCGACCGGTTGTGCGAGCGCGACGGGCAGGCGCCGCCGCTGATCGATGCCGACGACCTCCAGAACCGCCCCGAGGCGACCGTGCGGGCCTATTGCGCGGCCGTCGGGATTCCCTTTCTGGCCGAGGCCCTGCGCTGGGAATCGGGCGAGCGCAACGCGGTAAGCTGGTACGATGGCGGAAGCTGGCATGACAATTTGCGGACCAGCACCGGCCTTGCGCCGCAGCGAACGAATTACTTAAGCGTTGACGCGAACGACCATTTGCAGCAGGCCTACGCCGAATGTCTTCCCTATTACGAGGCGATGCGCCAGCACCGGCTGCGGATCGATTAGGTTATCGCGTGAACAGCACGTCCAAGGAGTCGACCGCCGGCGCCGCCAGCCATCTGCGGAGCCTGGAAGCAGAAAGCATCCATATCCTGCGCGAGGTCGCGGCCGAGTTCGGCAAGCCGGTGATGCTCTATTCCATCGGCAAGGATTCGGCGGTGATGCTTCATCTCGCGATGAAGGCCTTCTATCCGTCCAAACCGCCATTCCCTTTGCTTCATGTCGATACGACATGGAAGTTCAAGGAGATGATCGCGTTCCGCGACCGGCGCGCGGCCGAGTTGGGGCTCGACCTTATCGTCCATATCAACGAGGAGGGGCTGGCCCAGGGCATCGGCCCGTTCAGCCACGGCTCGCAGGTCCATACCGATGTCATGAAGACCCAGGGGCTGAAGCAGGCCCTGGACAAATACGGCTTCGACGCGGCCATCGGCGGGGCGCGGCGCGACGAGGAAAAGAGCCGGGCGAAGGAGCGGGTGTTTTCCTTCCGCAGCCGCAGCCATCGCTGGGACCCCAGGAATCAGCGGCCGGAACTCTGGCGCGTCTACAATTGCCGGGTGGCGCAGGGCGAGAGCGTCCGCGTCTTCCCGCTGTCCAATTGGACCGAGTTGGATATCTGGCAATACATCTATCTTGAGAACATCCCCATCGTGCCGCTCTATTTCGCCAAGCCCCGCCCGGTGGTGACGCGCAACGGCATGCTGCTGATGGTCGATGACGAGCGCATGCCGCTGGAGGCCGGCGAGGAGCCGGAGATGCGCATGGTGCGGTTCCGCACCCTGGGCTGCTATCCCCTGACCGGCGCGGTCGAATCGGATGCCGGTGATCTGGCCGGGATCGTGCACGAAATGCTGCTGACCCGGACCAGCGAGCGCCAGGGCCGGGCCATCGACCATGACCAGTCGGGCTCGATGGAGAAGAAGAAGCAGGAGGGCTATTTCTGATGCCCGGCGCCACCGCCCAGCCGATCCAGGACATGCGTGCCTATCTTGAGGCTCAGGCCGGCAAGGACCTGCTGCGCTTCCTGACCTGCGGCAGCGTGGATGACGGCAAGAGCACCCTGATCGGGCGGCTGCTCTACGATTCCAAACAGATTTTCGAGGACCAGCTCGCCAGTCTGGAAAAAGACAGCCGCAGCATGGGCACGACGGGCGGCGCGATGGATCTGGCGCTGCTGGTCGACGGGCTGCAGGCGGAGCGCGAGCAGGGCATCACCATCGATGTCGCCTATCGTTTCTTCGCGACGGACAAGCGCAAGTTCATCGTCGCCGACACGCCGGGGCACGAGCAATACACGCGCAACATGGCGACCGGGGCCTCGACGGCCGACCTGGCCGTCATCCTGATCGACGCGCGCAAGGGCGTGCTGGTCCAGACCCGGCGGCACAGCTTCATCGCCTCCCTGCTGGGCATTCGCCATGTCGTGCTCGCGGTCAACAAGATGGATCTGGTCGGCTACGACCAGGGGCGCTTCGAGGAGATCGTCGAGGAATACCGGGCCTTCGCCGCCGGGATCGACCTGATCGATGTGGCGGCCATTCCGCTCTCGGCGCTGGAGGGCGAGAATGTCCTCACGCGCGGCGCGCATATGCCCTGGTATGACGGGCCGACCCTGATGGCCTATCTCGAATCGGTCGAGGTCGGGTCCGATCTGGCCGAGCGCCCGTTCCGCATGCCCGTCCAATGGGTCAATCGGCCGAGCGCGGATTTCCGCGGCTATAGCGGCACGATCGCCAGCGGCCGGGTCGCCTGCGGCGAGGCGGTCATCGTCTCGCCCTCGGAACGGACCAGTCGGATCGCCCGCATCGTCACCGCCGATGGCGATCTCGACGACGCGGTGGCCGGCCAGGCCGTGACCCTGTGCCTGGAGGACGAGGTCGATATCAGCCGGGGCGATGTCTTGGCCGCGGCCTCCGCACCGCCGGGCGTGACCGACCAATTCGCCGCCCATATCGTCTGGATGCACGAGCACGCCCTGATGCCGGGGCGCAGCTATGTCATGAAGATCGGCTCGCGCTCCGTGCCCGCCGTGGTGACCGACCTCAAGCACAAGGTCAACGTCAACACGATGGAGCATGTCGCGGCCAAGACCCTGGAACTGAATGAGGTCGGGGTTTGCAATCTCGCCCTCGACCACCCGGTGGCCTTCGATTCCTACGGCGACGACCGGGCGACCGGCGGTTTCATCCTGATCGACCGGGTCACCAATGCCACGGTCGGCTGCGGCATGATCGATTTCGGCCTGCGCCGGGCCACCAACCTGGTCTGGCAGGAGATCGAGACCGGCAAGGAGGCGCGCGCCGCAGCCAAGGGCCAGAAGCCCTGTATCCTCTGGTTCACCGGCCTGTCGGGCGCGGGCAAATCGACGGTCGCCGACCTGGTCGACCGCAAGCTCCACGCCATGGGGCGGCACACCTATGTCCTGGACGGCGACAATGTGCGCCACGGCCTCAACCGCGATCTCGGCTTTACCGAGGCCGACCGGGTCGAGAACATCCGCCGGGTGGCGGAGGTGTCCAAGCTCTTCCTCGAGGCAGGGCTTCTTGTCCTCGTTTCCTTCATCTCGCCCTTCCGCGAGGAAAGGAAGATGGCCCGCGACCTGGTCGATGAGGACGAGTTTCTGGAAGTCTATGTCGACGCCTCACTCGAACTCTGCGAATCGCGCGATCCCAAGGGGCTATACCGCAAGGCCCGCTCCGGCCAGATCATGAACTTCACCGGCATCGATTCGCCCTACGAGGCGCCGGAGAATCCGGAACTCCATCTGCGCACCGGCGATATGGACCCCGAAGCGGCCGCCGATGCCGTGATCGCCGAGCTGCGCACGCGCGGGATTCTCTAAGACCCGTTCTCCGGGCCGACACCCAACCCCTCACCCTCCCATCCCTGACGCGACGGGACCCTCCCTCTCCCTATGGGGGAGATGTTATATTTGCCGTACCCACTCGGCGCGGAAATGCGCTATGATACGGCAAATCCCCCAAGCGGCCCTGCCAGTCGCGGCACTTGTCTGCGGCTATCCTGGCAGACGCCGGAGCCAACGGCTTCTGATGATGTTGCAAGGCTACATTGACGACAGCATGGAAGACGGAGAGGTGCTCGTTTTGGGTGGCCCCATTGCGTCCGTCGAACGCTGGGAGGCGTTTTCCGTCGAATGGCAAGAGCGCCTTGATCATGCTCCGTGGTCGGTATTCAAGATGGCGGAGGTTTCATATCGCGGGAGCGACGAGGTAATGGAACATGCAAAGTGGCATTACTTCACCCTCCGCAAATTCGCTCAAGGCGCTGTTTGCATAACAATACCACTGGACCCGCATTTCCCATGTAACCGAACCATTTGATGCGGCTTTCGTCTATTTCTTACATATAATTCAGTG
>JAQCGR010000060.1 GCA_027619995.1 Pseudomonadota bacterium
GTCACCGAGCAGATTGATGCCCTGACAACCTTGGCAACAAGCCCATTCAAATACCTCATCGTCCCGCGCATTCTCGCCGGAATCATCATGATGCCATTGCTGGTGCTGGTGGGTGACATTATTGGCGTTATGGGCGGATATCTGGTTGCAACCGGCTCACTGGGCTTCAATGGTGCTGCCTATCTGCAAACCACAATGAACTTTGTCGAAGGCAGCGACGTGATTTCCGGCCTGATCAAAGCCGCCGTGTTCGGGTTCATCCTGACGCTGATGGGCTGTTACCACGGCTTCAACAGCAGCGGGGGCGCTCAAGGCGTCGGGCGGGCCACGACCAATGCGGTTGTGTCAGCCTTCGTGCTGATCCTTGCGTTCAATTACCTCATCACCTCGATCGTCTTTACCGAATGACCGAAACGCCCAAACTCAGCCTTCAGAATGTGAGCAAGAGATTCGGCATCAAAACGGTGCTCGACGGCCTGACTCTGGATATCGCAGCCGGCGAATCTGTCGTGATTATCGGTGGGTCGGGCACCGGAAAATCCGTGATGCTGAAGTGCATTCTGGGCCTTATACACCCGGATTCTGGCGACATTCTGGTGGATGGCGTCAACACCACCCATTTGGGCGGGCGTGACCGTGAGGCGCTGTCGCGGCGCTTCGGCATGCTGTTTCAAGGCGGTGCCCTGTTTGACAGCCTGCCCGTCTGGGAAAACGTTGCCTTTGGGCTGATTTCGGCACGCGGCATGGCGCGTCACGATGCCAAATCTGTCGCCATCGAAACCCTGGAAAAGGTTCGTCTGGGACCAGAAGTCAGTGATCTATACCCCGCCGAACTATCAGGTGGCATGCAAAAGCGGGTTTCTCTTGCCCGCGCCATCGCAACGAGCCCCGAAGTCATTTTCTTCGACGAGCCCACAACCGGCCTCGACCCCATAACAGCCGACGTCATCAACGACCTGATTGTTGAACGGGTGAAAGATCTGGGTGCCACAACCCTCTCCATCACCCACGATATGGCCAGTGCCGGCAAAATTGCCGACCGGATCGGCATGTTGCATAAAGGCCAGATCGTCTGGATCGGCAGCGTTGATGAAATCGACAACAGTGGCAATCCCTATGTCGACCAGTTCATCCACGGTCGCGCGGACGGACCGATCCGGATGGAGGTCATGAAGCCGTAATGGCCAAAAACGCCGAACGCTTTGTCTGCCAGTCCTGCGGCGCACTTTATCGAAAGTGGCAGGGCAAGTGCGATTCCTGCAACGAATGGAACAGCATTGTCGAAGAGGTCCCGCTTACGTCGGTGCCGAAGGGACTGGGCGGCACCAAGGGACGGGTTATTGAACTGGTGGGCCTCAAAGGGGAAGCCCAGGCCCCTTCCCGCTGGATTTCCGGGATCACCGAATTTGACCGGGCCTGCGGCGGCGGCCTTGTCCCCGGGTCAGCCGTCCTGATCGGTGGTGACCCTGGCATCGGCAAATCCACCATTTTGCTCCAGGCCGTCGCTTCGCTGGCCACAGCGGGCGTATCGGCGCTCTATATTTCCGGTGAAGAAGCGGTGGACCAGATTCGCATGCGCGCTGAACGGCTGGGCCTATCCGAAGCGCCGCTGCAGCTCGCCACAGAAACCAGCGTCCGCGACATTCTGACGACCCTGGAACAACAGCGTCCTGACGTCGTCGTGATCGATTCGATCCAGACCATGTATGTCGAAAGCCTGGAAAGCGCGCCCGGCACGGTCAGCCAGGTCCGTGCCAGCGCCCAGGAACTGATCCGTTTGGCCAAGACCCGCGGCTTCAGCGTGATCCTGGTCGGTCATGTCACCAAGGAAGGCACCATCGCCGGGCCCAAGGTGCTCGAACACATGGTCGACACCGTGCTCTATTTCGAGGGCGAACGCGGCCACCATTTCCGCATCCTCCGCGCGGTCAAGAACCGCTTCGGCCCGGCCGATGAGATCGGCGTCTTCGAAATGACCGATGCCGGACTCGCCGAGGTGCCGAATCCCAGTGCCTTGTTCCTCTCCGAACGCGACGAGGATGGCGGCGAAAGTGTCAGCGGCGCGGCTGTCTTCGCCGGGGTCGAGGGCACGCGCCCGGTCCTGGTCGAAATTCAGGCTTTGGTCGCGCCCAGCGCCTTCAGCACGCCGCGCCGCGCCGTCGTCGGATGGGATTCCGCCCGTCTCCATATGGTTCTCGCCGTGCTCGAAACGCGCTGCGGCGTCTCGCTCGCCGGGCGTGACGTCTTCCTCAACGTCGCCGGCGGGTTGCGTATCGGTGAGCCGGCGGCCGATCTGGCCGTGGCGGCCGCCCTGCTTTCCTCCCTCGGCGACCGGCCGGTCGAGAGCGGTACTGTCGTCTTCGGCGAGATCGGCTTGGGCGGAGAAGTCCGCGCGGTGAGCCAGACCGATACGCGCCTCAAGGAAGCCGCGAAGCTGGGCTTCCACCGCGCGATCCTGCCCCGCGCGCGCGGCCGTGGCCGGGGTTCCGGCGAATCCGGCATCGCGCGCCAGGAGATAGGCCGGCTGCACGAATTGGTCGAAGTCTTCGAAGACGGCGATTCATGATGGGCCAGACGGGATTCACCGCCGGGGATCTCGGTGTCCTCGCCATCCTCCTGATTTCGGGCCTCCTGGCCCTGAGCCGCGGTTTGGTGAAAGAGGCCTTCGCCCTGGCCGCCTGGGTCGGCGCGGCCTTCATTGCGCTTCATGGCTTTCCGCATGTCCGCCCCTTCGCCCTCGACATCATCCCGATTCCCTGGGTGGCCGAAGCGGCAACGGCCATCGGGCTTTTCATTGTCGGATTCATCGCCATATCACTGGTCAGCCGGCCGATTTCGAACCGGGTCCGGGACAGCGACCTCAGGGCGCTCGACCGGTCCCTCGGTTTCCTGTTCGGCCTGCTGCGCGGGGCCGTGCTGGTATCCGTGGCCTATCTTGTGATGCTCTGGCTTTGGGCGCCGTCGGATCATCCGGACTGGGTTCGAGGAGCGCGGTCCCTCCCCGTCGTCGAACGCGGCGCCAAAGTTCTGCAGCTTCTCATCCCGGATGAGGCGGCGCGCATGGGCGAGGACGCGGCAAGCGGCGCCGAGCGGCAGATCCGCAAGGGACAGGAAGCCAAGGAAGCGCTCGAAACCCTGGACTCCCTCACCCGCGAGGCCCAAGAAGAGGCGGGCGGCGAGAAGACCGATCAAACGCCAGGTAAGACACCGAATCTGGCGCCAGATGAGACGAAGAAGGACCCGACCGGCTACGATGCGCGGACGCGCAATCAGATAGACCGGTTGAACCAGCAACTGAACGCCACGGATTAGGCGCGGAGACGGCCCGGATGCTCACCACCAATCCCTTCGATGATGACAAACTGCACGAAGAGTGCGGCGTCTTCGCGATTTTCGGTCATCCCGATGCCGCGGCGCTGACCGCGCTTGGCCTGCATGCCCTGCAGCATCGCGGCCAGGAGGCCGCAGGGATTGTGAGCTACGACGGAGAGCAGTTTCACAGCCACCGGGCACTCGGCCAGGTCGGCGACATCTTCGGTTCGGAAGAGGTGATGCGCCGCCTCAAGGGGCCGATCGCCATCGGCCATACGCGCTATTCCACGACCGGCGAAACCGTTGTCCGCAATGTCCAACCGCTGTTCGTCGATTTTGCCGATGGCGGCCTTGCGATCGGCCATAACGGCAACCTGACCAACGCCGTGCATTTGCGCCGTGAATTGGCGCGACGCGGCTCGATCTTCCATTCGACGACGGATACCGAGGTCATCACCCATCTGGTGGCGACAAGCCGGCGCACGCGCCTGATCGACAAGCTGACCGACGCGCTGCGCCAGGTCGATGGGGCTTATTCCCTGGTCGCGATGAGCCGCCACAAGATCATGGGCGTGCGCGATCCCCTGGGGGTGCGGCCCCTGGTCCTTGGGCGGCTCGACGGCGCTTGGGTCATGGCGTCGGAGACCTGCGCCCTGGACATCATCGGCGCGGAATTCGTGCGCGACGTGGACCCCGGTGAACTGGTGATCGCGGACGAGAACGGGCTGGAAAGCCTGCGCCCCTTTCCACCCTCGCCTCGCCGTTTCTGCATCTTCGAGTTTATCTATTTCGCCCGGCCGGACAGTTCGGTCGAAGGCGAAAGCGTCTACGAGGCACGCAAACGGATCGGCGCCGAACTGGCCCGCGAATCCCATGTCGATGCCGATGTGATCGTGCCCGTGCCGGATTCTGGCGTGCCCGCCGCCTTGGGCTATTCCACCGAGGCAGGCATCCCCTTCGAATACGGCATCATCCGCAGCCACTATATCGGCCGCACCTTCATCGAGCCCCAGGACCGCATCCGTCATCTCGGCGTCAAACTCAAGCACAACGCCAACCGCAGCCAACTTCAGGGCAAGCGCGTGATCCTGGTGGACGACTCGATCGTGCGCGGCACGACCTCGCGCAAGATCGTCGAAATGGTGCGCGCTGCCGGCGCGCGCGAGGTGCATATGCGGATATCCAGCCCGCCGACCACCCATTCCTGCTTCTACGGCATCGACACGCCGGAACGCGCCCAGCTTCTCGCCGCCCAGCACAGCATCGAGGAAATGGCGCGGTTGATCGGCGTCGATACCCTGGCCTATCTGTCGATCGACGGTTTGTATCGCGCGATGGGCGAGAAGGGCGGCCGAACCGGCGAGACCCGCAGCTATTGCGACGCCTGTTTCACCGGCGACTATCCGACCCGTCTGGTCGACCGCTCCGGCGTGTCCGGCCCCTCGCAGCTTTCCCTCCTCGCGGAGATTGCCTAGGCGCCATGCGGGGCTTTCTGGCTGCTCTGAGTCTGGTTTTCCTGGCGCATGCCCCGGCCTGGGCAGAGACCCGGCATCTGCCCGACATATGGCCACTGCCGAACGCTGCCGCCGGAGGCGAGGGCGTCACGGCAATCTTCCTCAGCCATAGCCCCTTCAATCTGTCGAATGTGGGCGAAGGCCCGGAACGGGACCCCCCGACCCCGGCCGACGCCCGCCTCTACATGCCGCCGGGAGCCTCTGCGGAATCGCCAGTGCCCGCCGTTGTACTGTTGCATGGGGCCGGCGGCGTGCTCCGGGCTCGCGAACTGACCTATGCCAGCCAGTACGCCGCTATGGGCGTGGCCGCCCTGGTGATCGACGCCTTCGGCGCGCGCCCGGAATGGGCCTCTAGTTTCAACGAGCGCGTGTTGAACATCACCGAGATGATGGTACTGGCAGACGCCTGTAGCGGACTTGCCTATCTGGCCTCACTGCCGGAAGTGGACGGCAGCCGCGTCGCCCTGATCGGTTTCTCCTATGGCGGCATGGCGACAACTTACGCCGCCCAAGAGCAGGTGGCGGAGACCCTTTCACCCAACGGATTGCGCTTCGCCGCGCATGTCGCCTATTACGCGCCTTGCATCGCGCGCTTCGCGGACCGGCGCGCAACTGGCGCGCCCTTGTTGATGATCTACGGCGGGCAGGATGGCATCGTCGATCCGGTCCGTTGCGCCGAAGTGGCGGAAGATCTGAAGCAAGGCGGCGCGGTGGTCCGGACGATCGTCTACGATGAGGCCTATCACCAATGGGATGGCAGTTTCGCCGGACCGCGCATGATCGGGCGCGATTTATCAGACTGCGCATTCACCGTGGACGAAGACGGCCTGGCCCATGACGAACTGACCTGGATGCCCATGTCCGGACCATTCCTGCGAAAATTGATCCTCGGGGCCTGCGTCCGGTCGGAGGGCTATCTGATCGGACGCGACGACGCCGTGCGCGCCAAGTCCAATCGCGACGTGGCCGACTTCCTGAATCGTATCCTGTTCCGCGAGGGCACATGACCAGCCGTTTGGAAGGACGCATCGCCGTCATCACCGGAGCCTCGCGCGGTATCGGTGCGGCCGTTGCCCGGCGCTTCGCGCGCGAGGGCGCACAATTGGTCCTGATCGCGCGCACCCAGGGCGGCCTCGAGGAGGTTGATGACGCAGTCCGGGCCGAGGGCGGCACCGCCACTCTTGTGCCGCTCGACCTGCGCGACTTCGAAGCCCTGGACCGGCTGGGCGCGGCCCTCCACGAGCGCCACGGCAAGCTCGACATCCTGGTCGGCAATGCCGGGATCCTGGGACCCCTTTCCCCCGTCGGACATATCGACCCGGATCGCTGGCAACAGGTGATGGATATCAACCTGACCGCCAATTGGCGTCTGATTCGCTCGCTCGACCCGCTGCTGCGGCAATCGGATGCCGGGCGGGCCATCTTCGTCTCCTCCGGCGTCGCGGGCTTCACCAAGCCCTATTGGGGCGCCTATGCGGCCAGCAAGGCGGCCCTCGAAATGATGGTTCAGGTCTATGCGGCCGAAGTCGAGCGGATCACGCCGGTGCGCGCCAATATCCTGGACCCAGGCATCGTGCGCACAGCCATGCGCGCCGAGGCCTTCCCCGGTGAGGATCCGATGAGCTTGCCCCACCCGGACGATATCGCCGATATTTTCGTGGACTTGGCCGACCCGGCCTGTACCCGGAGCGGAGAAGTGATTCGCGCCAACTGATCGCGTCTTTCGACAGCCCATTGACGAACGAGGGAACGAGCATGCTCAAGCTGTATACGGCTGGCCTCTCCGGCAACGCCCATAAGGTCCGCCTGGCCCTGAACCTGATGAATATCCCCTACGAAGAAGTCGCCATGAGCTTCGAGGATGGCTCGCTCAAGGGAGCCGATTTTCTCGCCAAGAACCCGCGCGGCCAGGTGCCCGCCATTGAGGACGACGGCGAGCCTATCTGGGACTCGGCTGCGATCCTGGTTTATCTCGGACGCAAGCATGACGGCGAGAACTGGCTGCCGACCGATCCCGCCGAGATGGCCCATGTCGTGGAATGGCTGACCGTGGCCGGTGGCGACCATCTCCAGGGCCTCGCCCGCTGCCGCTTCCTGAAGAAGCGCGGGTTGAGCGAGGGCTATGAACAGGCCCTGGCTGCCGCCCAGAAGAGTCTCGACATGATGGAAAACCATCTGAAAAACCGGGACTGGCTGGCCTGTGGCCACCCGACGATCGCCGAGCCGGCCTGCTTCGTTTATGTCGACTTGGCCGATGAGGGAGAGATCGACGTTTCGGGCCATCCCGCCGTGACCGCCTGGATGAACCGCGTCCGCGCCCTGCCCGGCTTCGTCAAGGCGCCGAGGGCCTAACGTCCGGACCGCGCGCTAATCCTTGTCCGGGGAATAGGGATTCTTTCCGCCGCGCGGGCGAATGCGGATCGGCACACCTGTGAGGTCGAAATCCTCGCGCAGGGCATTCGCCATATAGCGAAGGTAGCTTTCCGCCAACTCGGCCGGCCGGTTGGAGAACAAGGCGAAGGTCGGCGGGCGTGCCTTGACCTGGGTGATGTAGCGCAAGCGCACCCGTTTGCCGCCCGCAAGCGGCGGCGGATGATGTGCTTCGATCTCGCCCAGCCAGCGGTTGAGTCGCCCGGTGGACAAGCGGCGGTTCCAGCGTTCGTGAGAACCGAAGACCGCGTTCATCAACTTGTCGAGCCCCGTGCCTTCCAGCGCCGAGATCGGCACGACCGGCACGCCGCGCGCCTGAGGCAGGGATTGATCCAGGCGTTCCTGGAGGGATAGCAGCGCCTCACGCCGATGCGGCACGACATCCCATTTATTGACCGCGACGACCAGCGCGCGCCCCTCATCCACCGTATGACGCCCGATCGCCAGGTCCTGGCGGTTCAGCCCTTCGGTACCGTCGAGAACCAGCACCGCCACTTCGGCGTAGCGGATGGCGCGATGGGTGTCCTTGGCGCTCATCCCCTCGAGCTTGCCAGTCGCCTTGGAGCGGCGGCGCAGCCCCGCGGTGTCGACCAGACGGATAGGCACGCCGTCATAGGACCAATCAAGCGGCACCGCGTCGCGGGTGAGGCCCGGCTCCGGCCCGGTCAACAACCTTTCCTCGCCGATCAGGCCGTTGGCCAGGGTCGATTTCCCGACATTGGGCCGCCCGACGATGGCGAGATGCAGGAGGCCTTCGGGCCGTTTGGTGCCCTTGGGCGAAGGCAGATCGCCCCCTGGCGCCACGGCCGGGCCGGAGGCATGAGCCTCGGCCGCGGGTCGCAGGGCTTCGTAGAGATCCGCCAGGCCATGCCCTTCCATGGCGGAGAGGGGCACAGGATCGCCCAAGCCGAGGGAAAAGGCGTCGAGATAGCCCTGCTCGCCGACCCGGCCCTCGCATTTGTTGGCAATCACCAGCACCTTGTCGGCGTCGCGGCGCAGCAATTCGGCGAAATGGCGGTCGACGGCGGTGATCCCGGCGCGGGCATCGATCACCAGCAGCACGACATCGGCCAAGTCCACGGCCTGGTTCGTCTGGGCCATCATCCGGCCTTGCAGACTGTCGACGTCGCCCTCCTCCAGACCCGCCGTGTCGATCGCGCGAAAAGACAGATCGGAGATGCGCGCCTCGCCCTCGCGACGGTCGCGGGTCACGCCCGGCGTGTCATCGACCAGGGCCAGTTGCTTGCCGACGAGGCGATTGAACAGGGTCGACTTGCCGACGTTGGGCCGGCCGACGATTGCGACGGTAAGGGCCATGACCGGGTCGCCTAGCGATAGGCGATCAGATCGCCGTCCTCGGTCAGAATATAGAGCGTGCCATTGGCGACCACCGGCGGAACGGCGATCGGTTCGCCGACATCAAGAAGGCCGATGATCGACCCGTCATAGGGCGACATGGACAGCAGTTTTCCGCTCGAACTGCCGACGATCAGGCGGTCGCTGGCCAGCAGAGGGCCGACCCAGAAGATCTGCTCATCCTTTTCGTCCGGATCCTCGTAGCGCGGCAGCGGCTGGATCCAGCGGATCCGGCCGTCGCGGCTGGACAGGCAGACGATCTCCTCATTCGTCGTGAGCACGAAAACGAAATCGCCGGCCGACCACGGGGTCTCTATCCCGCCGATATTCTTGTCCCAGATGCGCACGCCCGTGCGCTGCTCTATCGCCAGCATCCGCCCGGCATGGCTGATCGCGAAAACCTTGCCCCGGTCGATCACCGGATTGCCCCGAATATCCGCCAACGAGGAGACCGCATTCACCCGCCTGACGGCCAGCAACGAATCGTTCCAGATCGGCCGGCCATTCTCGATCCGCAAGGCGACCAATTCTCCCGACGAGAAGGGTGCCACGACAATATCTCCGGCCACGGCCGGGCTGCCATTGCCCAGCAGGGCCGCCGATTCGCTGATGCCGGCATAGGTCCACAGCTCCCGCCCGTCATCCGCCGCCAGGACGTGAATCTGGTTGTCGACCGAAACCGCGAAGACACGGCCGGCCGTGACGGTGGGTCCTGTGCGCAAGGGAGAACTGACCGACCGGCGCCATATCTCGTTGCCGGTCGCCGCATCGAGAGCGAGAATTTCGGCCGCGCCCGTTCCAACGAAGAGCCTGCCTTCGTAATAGGACACGCCGCCACCGATAACGCCGTCGTCTTCATCCTCCGGCACCACCTCCGCATCCCAAATCCGGTTGCCGCTGTTGGCGTCGAACGCCCACACCTCGCCATCGGTGTTGAGGGTGTAGATGCGCCCTTCCGCGACGACCGGCTGGGCCGTCAGCCGGACATTGGTGCTCGAGCCCTCACCGATGGAGACGCCCCAGGCCCGGGTGGGCATATCGGCGATCAGCAAATGCTGCATGGCGTGATTCGGATAACCGCCGGGTTGCGGCCAGGAATCGTTGGCCTCCGGCGGGGGCAGGATGACATCGAGATCGGCGATTTGAGGATCCGGCTCGAGATCCCGGTCGAGCAGGAGAACGGGTATGCGCTCGCCCGGCAGCTTCACCTTCTTGTCCTTCTCGAACAAGCCACAGCCGGCCAGGCTTGCCGACAGGAGAAGGACGGCCAGGGCCGTTGCGATCTTGCGCGTCATGACGGGATCAACCCTCGACTATCGCGAGAAGCTCGATCGCGCGGGCGCGCAGGGCTGGCGGCGCGCCCGGTGCATCGGCCAATCCGGACAGGATAGCAGATGCCTTGGCCGAATCGCCCGTTCGCAGGGCAAGCAGGGCCTGAAGCTCGCGCGCGGAGAAACGCCAGGGCGCGTCGTCGGCCGCGAGCGGCTGAAGTCCGGCGTTGAGCGCGGCGGGCTCGCCATCGTCGATCCGGAGCATGAGGCTCAGAAGGGTCGCCAGATCGCGGTATAGACCATCGATTGAGCCATCCCGCGCGATCGCGTCATAGGCCGCGACCGCACTGTCCCTGTCACCGGCCTTGGCCAGCAACGCTGCCTCATGGAACGGCGCCAATTGGGCATAGCCTTCGCCCGCGTCCTGCGAGATCGCGGCGAAAGCGGTAATCGCGTCATTGGACCGGTCGTCCTGGACAAGCCCGGTCGCCGCCGCGAATGCCGCACTATCGGCCTCGCGCTGCTTGACCGTGTAGTCGCGCCAAAAAACCGACGCAGCCGTGCCGAGCACGATGGCCAGCGCCAACGCGATAATGTAGTTGCCATATCGCTTCCAAAGTTCGACGTGACGGTCACGCCGAAGGTCTTCATCGATTTCACGAAAGATGTCCGCCAAAGCGCGACTCCGCCTGTGCGAGGGGCCGTACAATAGCCCCTGCCCCGGACCAAGGCAAACGCCGAAAATCTCGGGGAATACGGCGCATGTCGCGGAACTTTATGGGTTTTTCAAGGCGTTCTCAATGCGGGAACAACCTTCCCCCGCCGCCTCAGGCGGCCGCCGGTGTCGCGCCGAAATGACGCTCGGCCTCGGCGTCCAACTCGCCCGCCTCGGCATAACCCAGGCCGATCAGCCATTCACGCAGCACGGCGCTGGCGGTGATCCGTTCGGCCGGATCAAGCGCCTCGCGCCAGGCGCCCGCGCGGCCGTCCCTGATATGTCCCATCTGCAGGCATGTCTCGGCATCGATGCGTCGCCCGCCGATCTCCATCATGCCGGCATCGCGGCGCTGATCCAGGCCCGCGACCTTGCGCCGCGCCGCTTCGAGATCCGTCGCCGCGACGATCCGCGACACCTCGCCCTCGTCGGGCGCCAGGCCAAGATGTCCGGCGAGCCGCCGGACTTCCGTCGCGGGATCGACGGTCATCTCTTCGTAGCGGACAAACAGCGTATCGGTGACGCCTACAAAAAGATTGTACATGATCAAATTGCCGGCCACGCCCATCAAGGCATCCTCGAAAGGCCGGCCTTCGAAGGCCATGCGCGATCGGACGCAATCGCGCGGGTCGCGCAGAGTGAACACGTTTCGGACCCGGCCCTCGCAGATCATGCCCAGTAGTTGTTCCGCCGGCTGATGAAGCTTGAGCAGGACATGGCCGGGAAACACCTCGAGTCCACGCGATTCGATGAAGGCATCAAGGGCTTCCGCCTCGCCGTAGTAGCCCGCGATCAGAGGTTCCCCGGTCGCCTCCAGCAATTCCCGGCAAACGTTGAAGGACCAGGTCGAGCCCGAACGGGCCATGCCGGTGCAACTGACGAACATCCGATTTCTCCTCGACCGCAACAACAATCTCGGTGTCTCCGACGCAGTGTCGCGGCCCAAGGTAAAGTCCCGGTTAACCCTGCCCTCGTGTTTCCCTCTTACCGGTTGTTAACGATCACAGGCCTAACGTCCGGTTCACGGAACGGACGCAGGGGCAAGGCAGCAATGGCCAGAACAGTTCGATCTCTCGCATTCGGCGCCATGGCGCTGTTGGCACTGAACGCCTGCATGGCCGGTTCCGTCGCCGTGACCGGCGCGGAAATGGCGAGCAACATCACCACGGACAAAACCCTGGTCGACCATGCAACCTCCTTCGTCACGGGCATGGATTGCTCGTCAATCCATTCGGCCAACGGATATTCCTATTGCAACGATATAGAGGATGAAGAGGCCGCCACACCGTCCTACTGCTACCGCAGCCTGGGCGCGATCACCTGCTATGACCGACCCGACCCCTATGGGGACAATGCCGTGGCCGTCGAATAGCCGCCCCGCGCCGCTGGACAACCCCGGTCGCTCGGTCGAGAATACCGGTCAAGGAATGTGGTGGCAGTGGAGGGAGACGCGGTAGATGGGCAAGGTCGTCCGCTTGGCGGAGCACCGCCGACGCAAAACACGAATCGCCTTCACCCGCTCTGAATTGAACCAGCTTTTTTCCCTGTATAGCCGACACGTCATTCGCGGCGAATGGCGCGACTACGCCATCGATCACGGCGAACGGCTGGCTGCTTTTTCTGTCTACCGGCGCTCGATCGACCTGCCGCTTTTCACCATCACGAAGACCAAATTGCCCGGCAATGGGGCCGAACGCTTTCGTATCGAATCGCGGCGCGGAAGATTGTACGAGGGCGGATCCATCGCTGATGCGCTGGCCCAGATCAACAAGCTCCCCCATCTGGTGACACAGACAGGTTAGGACGCCTCGACGCCGGTCGGCCCGTCATTCTCGATCACGGAGGACGGCGGAAACTTCAGGCGGGCCACCGTGCCCACGCCGAGTTCGCTTTCGATCGTCAGGGTCGCGCCCATTCGCTCCGACAGCGATCTGGCCAGGGACAGGCCGAGGCCCGTCCCCTCATGGCGGCGAACCATGCTTCTGTCGACTTGAATGAATGGCGCGAAAATGCGCTCCAGATCGCCGGTCGCGATACCCACGCCGGTATCTTCGACCCCGATGCAGGGGCCGTCTTCCGCGCCGGTCAGCCGGATTGAAAGCGTGCCCCGCTCCAGCATGAACTTCACCACGTTGGACAATAGATTCATCAACACCTGTTTGACCGCCCGCGCGTTGGCGGTCACCAGCGGCACGTTGGGCGCAATTTCGATCTGAATGGTCTGGTGCGAGGCGCGTGCGCGCGGCTCGACGACCCGGATGGATTCCGTGATGCAGACAGCCAGGTCGACGATCTCCTCGTCCAATTCAAAGCGGTCGGCCTCCAGCTTCGACAGGTCGAGAATATCGTTGATGATGCTCAACAGATGGTTGGCGCTGTTGAAGATATCGCGGGCATATTCGGAATAGGACGCATTCCCGATCGGCCCCAGGGCCTCCAAGGTCATCAGTTCCGAAAATCCCATGATCGCGTTCAGCGGCGTGCGCAGCTCATGGCTCATATTGGCGAGGAATTCGGACTTGGACCGGCTGGCCAGTTCGGCCTCCTCGATCGCCGCGCGCAGGCGCTCCTCGGCGCGCTTCGCCGCCGTGATGTCCTGCAGGGTACCGAAGGTTTCCAGCAGACGCCCGCTCTCGTCGAACGAACATTCCGCGACTTCGCGCACGAAACGGTACTCCTCCCCGACCTTGACGCGGAACTCGATCTGATAGCCTTCGCCGCCCTCCTCGCCCTGGCGCACCATACCGTCATACAGGTCCGTGTCATCC
This sequence comes from Pseudomonadota bacterium, assembly GCA_027619995.1. Taxonomy (GTDB): domain Bacteria; phylum Pseudomonadota; class Alphaproteobacteria; order CADEGL01; family CADEGL01; genus JABIRQ01. Next base: position 13,367 of record JAQCGR010000060.1, read on the forward strand.
GGATGGATCACCTCAAGAATGGCGTCGTGCGTCGAGAAACGTTTCATGTACTGGGAGGGTGTCATCTGGTGAAATGTCGCCAGTTCCTCCGAGCAATATTTGCAACGCCTCGTCAATTCATCCCAGACCCAATAGCCGAGTCCGGCCAATTTCGCGCCGTGGCGCAGCAACGCCTCGCTCTGACGCAATGCCGATTCGGCGCGTTTTTGCGTCGAGATATCGATGGTCACCCCGTCCCAGGCATAGCTGTCGCCGATCGCACGCGGAGCGGAGGTGATCGAACGGAACCATCTGGTTTCGCCGTCCTGCAGGCGTATGCGGTATTCGATATCGAAGCGTTCGCCCTTGTCGATCGATCGTTCAATTGCAGCCCACCAGCGCGGCCGGTCCATAGGGTCTATGGAATCGACAAACTTTCTACCGTCCTGCTCCCTGCCCTCGGGCTCCATGCCGATCATCTCTGCGACGCCGCTGCTCACTAGAGCATTTTCCGATCACTCTTGGTCATATCCGGCTGCGGCGAAGTAGTTTTGGCATTCTGTGGG
>JAQCGR010000061.1 GCA_027619995.1 Pseudomonadota bacterium
CCTGGCGGACGTCAAAGACGGCGGGCGGGTTGAGTGGAAAAACTGGCTGGTGCCAGGCCCCTGGGATCGATATGGATGCCGAAGCCACCGTCGAAGAGGAAGGCGCGGAAATCGGCTGGGGTAATCTCGTCGCCGGCCTTGGCCAGGAGCGCGACGAAAGCGGCGCCATCGCGCGGACAGAAGATCTGGCGGCCATCGGGATGGTAATTTGCCTCATGGGTCAGAATGCATGAGCGGTCGCCCGGCTCGGTGGCCGCGTTGGCCGTGGCCGGATCGCCATACCAGCCCGTGACATAGCTGCGCCCGACCGCACGGTTGGTGGCCAGCATCAGCCCGCCCCGCGCTTCCATCTCGAAGATATCCTCGACCGTGCCGCCCTCGTTCCCCGTGCCGGGCACCAGCGGACGCCGACCCTGGACCGGCCAGGGCACGATGGTCACGTCGGCGACGGCGAAATCGGCGACCGGGCGGCCGTAGCCCGCCGCCGCGGCGGACGCTAACGGACGAAACCAGCCATCCGCGCCCGCACCAGGGCTGTGACGACCTCGTTGACCGGGGCTTCGAGGCCCAGCTTGGCCGCCTCGACGGGTATCGCGCCGTTGATGGCGTCGATCTCGCAGCGCCTGCCCGCTTCCAGATCGAGCAGGAGCGAGGGTTTGGCGTTGGGAATCTTGGCGCCGAAATCGCGGACATAGGCGACCGGCTCGGCGATCTCGACGGCGATGCCCTTGGCCTTGGCGACCGCGAAGGCTTCGGCCGCACAGGCCGAGGCAACGCCCCAGGCGTCCGCGTCCGCGATCACCCCCCCGATGGTCAGCCCGGTCAGGCCGCAGGAGCCGCTGAAGCAGACATTGCAGATCAGCTTCTCCCAGACCATGCGGTGGACGTCGTCATAGGTCGCGGTCTTGAAGCCCGCGCCGCGCCAGACCTCGGCCACTGAATCCAGAGCCGGGGTCACGGGCCCCTCGTATTCGCCCAGGCGAACGAGTTCCCAGCCGTTGTGGTGGACATGGCCGGGCCCGCGCATGGACGCGCCGAAGCCGCCCACCACGCCGATCGCGACACGGGCCGAGTCGCCCAGGATGGCGCGGGTTTTCTCGGCGCTGCCCAGCCCGTTCTGGATGGTCAGCACGACGGTATCGGTGCCGATGAGCGGGGCCGCGCTGCGCGCCGCCGCCTCGACATCCATGGCCTTGGTCGCGACGATGACGAGATCGCAGCGTCCGGCCTCGGCCGCCTCGGTCGTCGCAAGGAGGCGCACCACCCGGTCGCCGCTCGCCCCCTCGACCCGCAAACCCGTCTCGCGCATGGCCGCGACATGCTCTGCCCAGGCGTCGATCGCCCAGACCTCGTGCCCGGCATCGGCCAGCAGGCCGGCATAGACGGAGCCCATGGCTCCCGTGCCCAGAACCGCGATTTTCATGGATTCATCGCGGCGTCAATCCGCCGCCAGCCGCTGGCGCGCGACATGGGGCGCGTAGAGAAGCTGGATCGTCGGGCCTGCCCGGCGCGTGTCATGGGCATTGACCCACATGCGCACCAGATGGCGTTTGTGCGCGCCGTCGTCGCGGTATTCGGTGCGCGAATGGAGGACGGCGTAGTTGTTGACGTATTGGATGTCGCCCGGCTCAAGCTCCATGCGGATCTGCATCTCGGGGCGCGCGGCGACCGCGTCGAAATAGTCCAGGGCCTGGTGTTCCAGGTCCGTCAGGACCACACCCTCCTTGACCGCCCATTCGACCGGGTTACGATTGTAGCAGCAGTGCAGGATGCCGGCATGGAAGGCGAAGACCGGAATGCGCTCGGCGGAGACCGCCGCCTCGCCCGCCTCGTGCTCGCCCCGCCGGTGGTGATGGAAGCCGCGTTGGAGAATGGCGAGCAGGTCAGGGCGCTCGGCCAGGATGGCGTTGTAGACGCTGGCCGCGCTGACCAGGATCGACAGCCCACCCTCGGCCGCCTTGCCCAGGCTCAACAGCCCGACGATATCGGCCCCGTCCGTGTGGAAAGGCAGCAGCTGATTGGAGCTGTAGCCGCGCGTCTTGTGGTCGTAGGGCAGCCCCTTGTCGGTCACGTCGATCTTGCGGTCGCCCTTGTGAGTCTGCTCGACGATGACGCCCAGATGGGCGCTGACGATGGCATAGCAGAGCAGCGCTTCGTCGTAGTCGTAGCGCGCGAAGGGGAAGCCGGTGAACAGCGCGAAACCCGCGCCCGTCTCCATATCCTCCAACGCGCCGGCCAGGGCCGGGCCGAGGGTCGGCAGCGGATAGTCTTCGCGCCGGACCTCGTGGAAGGCCGTGCCGGCGGCGACCGCCCGGCGCATCGCCGCGTCGAGATCGGCCAGGGCGCTTTCGCCCAAGAGACGCGCCCAGGACCGGCGCTGCGGGAAATCCGCCGCGGTCCAGGCGCTCGAATCGGTCACGGGTTGAAGCGTATCGGTCATGACGGCGGAGGATAGCGCCGGACTATCCGCCGGGGAAGAGTCGGCCGACCTCGGGGTTGCGCAAAAGCGCCGCGCCGGTATCCGCCATCACCACCCGGCCCGACACCAGGACATAGCCGATATCGGCGAATTCCAAGCCCTTCTTGGCGTTCTGCTCGACCAGGATGATGGTCTTGCCCTCGTTGGACTTGAGATCGTCGAGAACTTCGAAAACCTGATCGATGAAACGCGGCTCCAACCCGATCGAAGGCTCGTCGACCGACAGGACCTTGGGTTCCATTATCAGCGCCCGCCAGCTTCCCGAAATTCCCAGACATGGCTGCCTCTCCCGTGGCTTATTTCCATTCGCGAAATCGAGTTCCCCATTGCAGAGTGCAACAGCCAGCCGGAAAACCATTCCAGCTACAATACGAATCGATCATTAAATGTTCATCTTTTGATAGCCTATGGCGCCCGTTGCAATGAGAGACCGATGACATCACGGACCGATCCTTCCCCGAGCCTCGATCCGCGGCGCCACCCGTTTCGTGCCGACCTCGCCGCCGAGGATTTGCGCGGCCGGGTCGAAACGGAGCGTTTCGTGCCCGGCCATGTCATGCGCTGCGCCCGTCCTGTCGTGTCGATCAAGGGGCGGCCCAGGCGGGCGGCCTCGCAGACGGCGGAACTGCTGTTCGGCGAAGAGTTCACCGTCTACGAGACTCGGGACGGCTGGGCCTGGGGCCAGCGCGCGACCGACGGCTATATCGGCTATGTTCAGGCCAGCGCGCTCGAGGAGGCGGGAGAGGAACCGGGCCATATGGTTGCGGCCCTGACCGCGCCGGTCTTCACACGGGCCCATTTCAAGGCGCCCGTCGCACGCAGTCTGTCGATCAACAGCCCGGTCCGCATCCGGGGGGCCGAGGGAGAATTCCGGCGCCTCTCCGGGGGCGGCTGGCTGCACCAGGCCCATCTAGCGGCGCGCGGCGACGTGGCGCCCGACTTCGTTGCGGTGGCCGAGGAGTTCCGGGGCCTGCCCTATATCTGGGGCGGCAATTCAGGGCTGGGCGTGGATTGCTCCGGCCTCGTCCAGGCCGCCCTGCAGCGCGCCGGCCGGCCCTGTCCCCGCGACACCGATATGCAGGAAGCCGAGTTGGGCCGCGCCCTCGCGACCCGCGAGGCCGGCGATTTTCGGCGCGGCGATGTGATCTTATTTCCCGGCCATGTCGGCATCGTCGTGGCCCCCGGCCGCCTGCTCCATGCCTCGAGCCGCTGGATGCGGGTTCTGGACGAGGCGTTGGATTCGGTGCTCGCCCGCCTGCGCCTGGAACACGCCGAGCCGATCACGGCCGTCCGCCGGATCGCCCCAGACCCCTCCAGGTGAGCCCGGCTTAGTTCTGCACAGAGGCGTTGTTCCGCACGAAGGTCAGATAGGGAAGCTGGTTCAGGTAATAGGCGGCGGCGAAGATGGTGACGCCATCACCCCAGCCGATGCGGTCCGCGAAGATCGATATGACCCCGGAATAGAGCGAACGCGGGTCCTGGCGCGGACCGTAGACGTTGAAGAAGCGCGGGCCGGTGTTGGGCACGCCGTGGACATGGGCCCCGACCAGGCCATGCTGCTCGTAGCCCAGTTTGTCCGCGCCATAGGTGGAAATTGGGCTGGTCGTCGATTCATCGGTCAGGGGCATGGTCGGATTGTCGCCGAAGACGGCGGCAGAGGAGGCCTAGACCACCGGCCGCACAGCCGCCCCATCGCGTCCGCGCGCGCCGTCGAAGATGTGGATCGTGCCGTCGAGATTGACCCGGTGCGTCCCTGCTCAGTCCTCGACTCCGCATTGCACCGAGGCGATCGCGGCGAGATGAAAGCAGCCATCCATGCCGTCGAGCGCCCGGGCCACGGCGGCACCGTCGACGATGGTGTCGGCGATCAGCGAGTCTGCGAGATAGGACCCGGTGAAGCCGCAACCGCCCGTAACCAGATAATTCGCTATGGCGACCTCGTCCGCCTTATTGATCGAGAGGTAGCATGTCGCCGTCCGGCGGTAATAGGTAGGCTGCGGGACGGCGCAAAGAGGAGACTCAGCCATGGCCGACAACATACCCTTCGAGCGCGACCTGGCTTTCGAATACGGCCGGGTCGACCGGGTCGCGCCGGGCATTCGCCGGGTCGTCGCCCGCAATCCCAGCGCCTTCACCTTCCACGGCACCGGGACCTACATCCTGGGCGAGGGCAAGGTCGCGGTGATCGATCCCGGCCCCGATCTGGACGAGCATTTCGCGGCCCTGATGGCGGCGATCGAGGACGAGAGGGTGAGCCATATCCTAGTCACCCATACCCACCGAGACCATTCGCCCCTGGCCGCGCGGCTGAAGGCCGAAACCGGGGCGCCGACCTATGGCTTCGGGCCGCACGGCACGCGCCGCGCCGGCCCTCAGGTCGAGGAAGGCGCGGATTACGATTTCGACCCCGATATCGTCCTGCGCGACGGCGAGCGTTTCGAAGCGGCGGGCCGGACGGTCGAGGCCGTCCATACGCCCGGCCATACCTCGAACCATCTCTGCTTCGCCCTGCCGGAGGACGGCGTTCTCTTCTCCGGCGATCACGTCATGGGCTGGTCGACCACGGTGGTCTCGCCGCCCGACGGCGATATGCATGCATATTTTGCATCGCTGAAGAAGCTGCTGACCCGCGACGAAACGGTATACTGGCCGACCCATGGCACGGCGATCCGAAATCCGGAGCGTTTCGTCTCGGCCCTGATCCGCCATCGCCGGATGCGCGAGGAACAGATCATGGCCTGCCTGACCGATGGCCTGCGCGACATTCCGGCGATGGTCGCCCGGATGTATGCGGCCGTGCCCCAGGAACTGCATCCGGCCGCCGGGCAGACCGTGCTCGCCCATCTCATCCATATGGTCGAGACCGACCGGGTCCGGTGCGAGGGTCCCCCGGCGGTCGGCTCGAGTTTCCGGCCGGCCTGATCCGGCGGGCCGTCTAGCGGTCGATCACCATCCGGCGGCCGCGGCGGAAGCAATAGAGGGGGATGGGATCGCGCGTGAAGCGGGTCTGCGGGTGGAGGAACCAGCGCAGGGCCAGACGCGCCACGATCTCCGTGATATCGGCGATGCCCATGGCGATCGCCTCCTCGACGGGCAGCCAGCCGATATTGATCAATTCGCCGCTGCCGATGATCTCGCCCTGCAGATGATCGGCCCGCGCGACGAAGAACCGCGCGTTGAACCGCTTGGGCAATTGCGCCGGGGTGATCGCCCGGCCGATGGCGTCCAACTCGTCCAGGGCCGGCGCCAGACCGCGGTCCAGAAAGCCGCGCCAGTCCTCCGGCATCGGCCCGTGATGGGCGGCCGCGGGCTTGCCCAGGATCAGCCCGGTCTCCTCGAAGGTCTCGCGGATCGCCGCGACCGCCAGCGCGCGGGCGCGCTCGGGCGAGAGGCTGCGGGACAGCTTGTCCTTGACCGAGGGCCGGAAATCCGTCGCCGGGCGGATGGTGTGATCGCTGGTATCCAGGCGCCCGCCCGGAAAGACGTAGCGATGGGGCATGAAGGTGAGATTCTTGCTGCGCTGGCCCATAAGGACCTCGGGGCCCCTGTCGCCCTCGCGGATCAGCACCAGTGACGCGGCGTCGCGCGCACGCACGGGGTTCCGCGGGCTCCAGTCATAGCCTTCGCGCGGATCGTCACGATCCCGCGCCAGCGAATCCGCCCGCGTCATGCCCCGCCGCCCCGTCCGTTCGACACCAATGCCGTCATGTCATGCAGCCCCGCGCGGCGATCGGCCAGACCGCCTCGACCCTTCCGTCGCGCACGCAGACATACCAGTCGTAGAGATTGACCGTCGGATCGCAATGGCCCGGGATCAGCTTGATCTTGTCGCCCAGTTTGAGGGTGCGGTTCGACGCGCCCCGGCGGCCCACACGCATGGCACCGTGCTCGTCCGAAGCGCCGACATATTCGGCGTCCAGATCGGCACCGGCCACCACGGGCAGGCCCGAATCGACGCTCGAGGCCTTGAGTCCGGCATCGCAGACCGCCCGGTCCGGGGTCGGACAGCTCATCACCGTGGCATAGACGAACAGGCTCTGTTCGAACCGGTCATAGGGCGTGCCGCCCTCGTCCTTGTTGCGCCCGTAATCGGCATCCATGAAGGCGTAGGAGCCGCATTGCAACTCGTTATAGACGCCGCTGGCGGCTTCGAATTCGTAGGTCCCCGTGCCCGCGCCGGTCACGCGGGGCACGGCGATACCCGCCGCCTCGATACCTTCTTTGGCCGACCGCGCCAGCGCCGTGGCATGGGCGATCGCCGCGCACCGCCCGTCCTTCTCGCGGATATGCTGGGCCCCGCCGTGATAGACATGAAGGCCGCCGAAGCGCAGGCCCGGCGCGCTTTCGATACGCTTGGCCAGGGCCGTCGCGGGCTCGCCCGGCTCGACGCCGCAGCGGCCCAGGGATATCTCGATCAGGGTTTCGAGCTCGACGCCGAAGGCGACGGCCGCGACGCTCAACTGATCGACATTGTCGAGGTCGTCGACGCAAACGCCGATCCGCGCGCGGGTCGCGAGGGAAGCCAAGCGCGCGATCTTCTGCGCCCCGACCACCTGGTTCGAGACCAGCACGTCCGTCACCCCGCCATTCACCATAGCCTCGGCCTCGCTGACCTTCTGACAGCACATACCGACGGCGCCCAAGGCCATCTGCTTGAGGCCGATGGCCGGGCATTTATGCATCTTGGCATGGGGGCGCAGGGCCATCCCTGCGGCCTTGGCGTCCTTCGCCATGCGCGCGAGATTGGCCTCGAAGGGCGCCAACTCGATGATCAGAGCAGGCGTATCGACATCTTCCAGGCGCATGCCCGGCTCGGCCGGCGGATAGGTGGTCATGGCGGGCTCCCTTCCTGGTTCGGCGGCACTCTAGCCCCGAGGGGCGGGTGAAGGCTACAAAACGGAGGCCGATTCCGACGCTTTTCACATTCAGGACAGGGGCATGCCATGGCCTATGAAACGATTCTCTACGAGCCCGATGCCGAAGACGCCTTCGTCACCGTGACCATGAACCGCCCCGACAAGCTGAACGCGCTGAACGGCACCCTGCTCGACGAGTTGGACGACGCGGTCAAACGGGCCAGCGCCGATCCGGAAATCAACGCCCTGCTGCTGACCGGGGCGGGTCGCGCCTTCTCCACCGGCTACGATCTGGGCGCCGAGAATTACGATATGAGCATCGAGGATTGGCGCGCCGATATACTGGCCAATGCCGAGCGGCTCTATACGATCTGGAGCGCGCCGATCGCCACGGTGGCGGCCGTCAACGGCTATGCCCTGGCCGGCGGGATGGAACTGATGATGGCCTGCGACATCGCCATCGCGGCCGAGGATGCCGGCATCGGCGAGCCGGAAATCCGCCATGCCAGCGCGCCGCCCAGCCTGTTCATGCCTTGGACAGCGCCGATCCGGCACGTGAAATACCTGATGTTCACGGGCGATATCGTCGACGGGCGCGAGGCCGCGCAATATCACCTGGTCAACAAGGCCGTGCCGGCCGACCGGCTGATGGAGGAGGCCACGCGCATGACCCGGCGCCTGTCTCGGGTGCCGGGCATCAAATTCAACAAGCTGGCCGTGAACAACGCCCAGCTTATCGCCGGCATGCGCGATTCCTGGGCCTATAACGCCGAGACTACGGCCCAGCTCCACTGCACGGATGAAGGCCGGCGCTGGTTCCGCATGCTGTTCGAGGAAGGGCTCAAGGCCTTTCTCGACGCTCGCGAAGGGCCGTTCCGCGCGCTCGACAAGGAAGATGCTTGAAGCTGGGGCCGTCCGCTCCGCACTATCGCCATCGCACAGGCAAGGGGGAATCACGATGACCAAGACGCTGATCGAGAACGGCTGGGTAATCCCGATGACCGGGCGGGGCGTGACCTGGCCGGACGGGGTCGTCGCGGTGGAGGACGGCCGCATCGCCTATGCCGGTCCGAAGAGCGGTCTGCCCGCGGATTTCAGGCCCAACCGGCGGATCGACGCCGAGGGCAAGGCGGTCCTGCCTGGCCTGATCAACACCCATCTGCATTTCGTCGGGGCCTTCAACAAGGCCACGACCGAGGATGCGAAGAAGGAGGGGGGCAATTCCTTCAAGCGCGGCATCCTGTTCCAGGAAGACCATGTCCGGAAGGAGCATGTCTATCTGCCCGGCCTGCTGCACGGGCTGGAGGCGCTGCGCACGGGCACCACGACGGTCAACGAGATGTGGTGGCATCAGCCGGAGAGCGCGCGCGTCGCCGTCGATCTCGGCATCCGCGCCATCGTCGGCGCCTGCGTGCGCGAGATGAACACGGGCACCATCGACCCGAGCCGGAACGAACGCGACTGGATTCCGGATGTCGCCGAGCGCGACCTCGACGACGCCGTTGCCCTGTTCGAGCAATGGCAAGGCGCGGGCGACGGGCGGGTGACCTGCCGCATGGCGCCGGACGGACCCGACCGGATGCGCCCGGAGACCATGGACCGCTGCCGCGAGCTTGCGGACAAGTACGGCCTGGGCCTGCATCTTCACTGCGCCTCGGTCCCGGCCGAACAGGGCTTCATGGAGAAGGCCTACGGCAAGCGCGCGGTGAATTTCCTCCATGACCACGGCTGCCTCGGTCCGGGCACGGTGCTGGTCCATTGCGTCTTCGTCGACAACGAGGAAATCGCCCTGATGGAGGAGACGGACAGCCGCTTCTCCCACACAGCCTATCTGGTCGGGAAGCGCGCCTACTACCCGCCGATGGACAAGTTCTACACCTCTAGGGTCGAGGTCTCGCTCGGCACGGACTGGATGAGCAACGACATGTTCAAGGTGATGCGCGCGGCGATCCTGCTGGGCCGCATCACGACCGGCGACCAGGCCCTGCTCGACGCCTGGGACGCCCTGGAACTCGCCACCATGGGCGGCGCCCGCTGCCTCAACATGGCCGACCAAATCGGCTCGCTAGAGGCGGGCAAGAAGGCCGACCTCATCATGGTCGATCTGCGCACGCCCTGGGTCGCCCCGGTGCGCCGCGAAAACGTCGTCGCCGATCTGGTCTACAACGCCAACGGCTCGGACGTGACCGATGTCATGGTCGATGGCAGGCTGGTGGTCGAAAACCGCCGCCACGCTGATATCGACGAGGCCGAACTGATCCACGACGTTCAGAAAATGGCCGACACGGTCTGGGCCGACGCCGCCGATCTCTTCACCGTCCGCCCAGCAGCGGAGTAGGCGGCGGGATACAGGACAACCCCGTCATTTGCGCGAAGGCGGAAGTCCAAACTCCTTACCGATATGGCGCCGCACCTGCGCAATCCTGTCGCCGCTCGTAGTCTTCTCGAGATATCCACCGCTGTCGTCCCGGGACTTGTTCCCGGGACCCATTGGCCTATCCGTTCATGCAGTCTTGGGGCCAACGTCCCGTCGACGCTCAGAGAAATACCAAGAAAGATCGTTGGCGGCGCTGATTTGCGCAAAGCGTGATCTTCACTGGCAGGAAATACCCGGCACGGCCTCGCTATGTCGGGACATCAATGGGTCCCGGGAACAAGTCCCGGGACGACGGCGAGGAAGTGGCCCGAGAGTGGCGCTTCCCAGAATGAGACGTTTGATCTCTTAGCGCCTTCGCCGGGGTGACGGAATAGGGTGGAACCCTACCGCGTGCCGTAGAGGCGATCGCCGGCGTCGCCCAGGCCGGGCACGATATAGCCGTGCTCGTTCAGGTGGCTGTCGACCGAGGCCGTGTAGATCGTGATATCCGGGTGTTCGCTGTGGAAGGCCTCGATGCCCTCGGGCGCGGCGACCAGGCAGACCAGCTTCATCGAGAGCGGATTGATTTCTTTGAGGCGCGAGACGGCGGCGATGGCAGAATTCGCCGTCGCCAGCATCGGATCGGCGACGAACATATGCCGCTGGTCCACGTCCTCGGGCATCTTGAAGTAATACTCGACGGCGACCAGGGTTTCGGGGTCGCGGTAGAGCCCGATATGGCCAACGCTGGCCGAAGGCAGCACCTCCAGCATCCCGTCCACGATGCCGTTGCCGGCGCGCAGGATCGAGACGAGGCACAGCTTGCGCTCCGCCAGGGTCGGCGCGCGCATCGGGCCCACCGGGGTTTCGATGTCCCGCTCGGTCAAGGGCAGGTCGCGCGTGACCTCATAGGTGCAGAGCATGCTGATCTCGCGCAGATGGCGCCGGAACTCGTGCGGCGGCGATTGCTTGTCCCGCATCTGGGTCAGCTTGTGCTGGACCACCGGATGATCGATGACGACGACATCTCCCGCCATGGCGGTTGTCCCCCGTTGTTTCGTTGCTGATGGTTAAAAGACGGTGCCGTCGCTGGCAATGGTCAGGGGCGGCCCGCCATCGGCGCGCTTCTCGCGCGCGATGCGCCGCCCGGCCGCCCAGGTCCCTCCCTCCAGCACCTTGGCCAGGGGCAGTGATTCGGCATCGAGGCCGAGCTTGTCCCGGATGAGGGCGGCGGTCTCGTCGAGCAGGCAGACGGTCAGCGCTCGCCATTCGACCACCGGCTCGGCATCGATCGCCAGCGGGCGTGAGACCAGGCCGGGATCGCGCGGTTCGATCACGCCCATATCCATGAACAGGCCCCCGTTGCGGTATTCCGCCAGGCCGGTCATCTCGTCGAGCCCGGTCACCCGGATGCCCGCCTCCTCCAAGGGTTCGACCAGGGAATAGGACAGCCATTGGGACAATTTGTGGAAGGGCACCAGCCCATCCGTCGGACCCTCCGCACGAATGGCCGAATGGCGCCAGACATCGCCCAAATTGCGCCCGCCGATGGCGATGCGGCCCGGCCAAATATCCTCGAAGGCGTCCAGCAGGGCCTCGAGGATCCGGCGTGCCGGCAGCACGACGTCTTGCGCCTGACCGGCGAGATAATCGTAGAGATTGCCGATACGGGGAGCCTCGGCCGCGAAAACCCGGGGCTTGGCGCGCAGCGCGCCGCCCAGCCGGCGCATCAATCCGGCGCGGCCTTCCAGCCCGACAAGGGGATTCTCGGTGGAAACCTGAAACGATTCGGCAATTATAGAATTATCAATTCCGGCGAGGGCATCCGCATCGGCACGCACGGGCGAATCAGGGTCAGATGAGAAGCGCCCGGCGGCGAACATATCCAGGCTAGCCACGGCAAGGCCTTCGGAGCGGCGATGGACAAGGCCCGCCGCCGTTTCGCGATAGGACCAATCCGGCCCGGCCCCAGCGTCGAGCAGCACACTGACCACCGCCAGATCGAATCGCGCCCGCGCGCGTTCCGCCGCATCCGCATCGTCCAGCATCGCGGACAGCCCGGCCCAACGGTCCATCCCGTCGAACTCGAAATGACGCCAGCGGCTGTGATAGGGCACGGCGAGGTCAGGATAGGATTCGCGGATCACGGTCAGGACCAGGTCGGCCGCACCCTCAAGCCGCTCGGGCCGATAGCGGAAATGGGTCGAGCGACCGTCCCGCGCCAGGGCGAACAATTCCCCGCAACGCGCGCGGATGGCCTCGGGCGAGCGCAGCCAGGCGACCGCGGCATCGTCGGAGGATGCCGCCGCCGTTTCAACCGGCGCGAGGCTCACGAGACACGCCCGATCAATCGTTCAGGCTCCGGCCCTTGGCGACGGTCAGATCGGTTTCCGTCGGCGCCGGCTTGTCGCTGTGATAGCCGGCGTGGATCTTGGCGTCGATCTCGACTTGCGCGTCGGGCGGCACCAACTCGTCCGGAATCGGCACCCGCTCGACGATCTCGATGCCGCTGCCGGTGACATGGTCGTGCTTCATGTTGCTCATTGACACGAAGCGGTCGATGCGTTTGAGGCCGAGCCAGTGGAGCACGTCGGGCATGAGCTGCTGGAAGCGCACATCCTGCACTCCGGCGACGCATTCGGTGCGCTCGAAATAGCGGTCGGCCCGGTCGCCGCCCTCCTGGCGCTTGCGCGCGTTGTAGACCAGGAACTTGGTGACCTCGCCCAGGGCGCGGCCTTCCTTGCGGTTATAGACGATTACGCCCAACCCGCCGCGCTGGGCCGTCTCGATGCAGACCTCGATGCCGTGGGTCAGGTAAGGCCGGCAGGTGCAGATATCGGAGCCGAAGACGTCGGAGCCGTTGCATTCGTCATGGACCCGGCAGGCGATTTCCGTCTCCGGCTTGCCCAGGCCCGAGAGGTCGCCGAAGAAATACAGGGTGTGTCCGCCGATGGGCGGCAGGAAGACCCTGAGGTCGGGCCGCGTGACCAGTTCGGGGAACATGCCGCCGGTATATTCGAATAGGCCGCGGCGCAACTCGCTCTCCTCGATCCCGAAGCGCGCGGCGATCCCAGGGAGATACCAGACCGGCTCGACTGCCGCCTTGGTCACCCGGGCGTTGCCGGTCGGGCCCAGAATCCGGTTGTCGGAGCGCAGCCGCCCCGATTCCATCGCCTCGTCGATCTCGGGCAGTTTCAGGTGCGCCTTGGTCACGGCGATGGTCGGCCGGATGTCGTAGCCCTGGGCGAGCATCCCGGCGAAAGCCTCGCTCGTCATATGGCCCCAAGGGTCGAGGGAGACGATCTTTTCCGGATCGAACCACTGGCCGAAAGGCCCGATCGGCTCGGCCGGCGCGGTGTTGGTCAGGTCGGGGATGTGCAGCGGGCTCAAGGCGCCCGATGCCACGGCGAGAGCGCGGTACACGGAATAGGACCCCGAATGGGTGCCGATCACGTTGCGCAGCTTGGGATCGGTCACGGTGCCGATCACCGGTCCGCGTTCGGCTGCCGTCGGCGCGCCCCAGGTGATGGGCACAGGCTTCTCGCCCCGTCCGCCCGGGTGGGAGGTCAGGATGATATGGGACCGGCTCGGCTTCTTCTGGTCGACCATGGCCTCGATCTCCCCCGCCGAAAAACGACCCCGCCGCCCGATGCCCCCGATGGGCGACCGAGTCTCGGCGAAGACAAAGCGAG
>JAQCGR010000062.1 GCA_027619995.1 Pseudomonadota bacterium
GGCGGCCAATCCGGCCGCCGCTTCACCATGACCGCGACGGGGAAAGACCGGAGCGGATTGCTGCGCCGGGTGCGTCTCGGCTCGGGCTTGGTGCTCTTCGCCTATGTCGCGAGCCATCTGGCCAATCATGCCCTCGGGCTGATCTCCCTCGACGCAATGGAAGACGGGCGCGCCGTTTTCCTGGCTGTCTGGCGAAACCCTATCGGCACCACGATTCTCTATGGCGGTTTCCTTCTCCATATGGGAACCGCGCTCTATGCCCTCTACCGGCGGCGCAGCCTGCGCATGCCGGCCTGGGAATGGGCGCAATACGGCGTGGGCCTGCTGGTCCCGCCCTTGCTGATCGAGCATATCCTCGGCACCCGAGGCCTCAACGCGCTCTACGGTCTGGGCGACAGCTACGCCTATGTTCTGCTGGTCACCTGGGTCTGGCTGCCCATGAAAGGGGTTCAACAGCTTCTCGTCATGACCCTGGCCTGGCTGCATGGCTGCATCGGCCTGCATTTCTGGCTGCGACTGCGCCCGAGCTACGACCGCTGGGCGGCCATCGGCTTCGCCTTCGTGTTGCTGCTGCCGGTCCTTGCAGCTCTTGGCTTCGTCGCCGGCGGGCGCGCGGTCGAGGCCCTCGCCGGAAACCCGATTTGGTTGTCCGCTACCCAAACCGCTATCGGCGCCCCCGCTGCTGCGGAGGTGGCGAGGATCAGCGCCCTCGTCGACAATCTGATCCTCGGTTATATCCTCCTCGTCGCCGCGGTCCTCGGCGCGCGTGTACTCCGGCGGTGGTGGCAACGCCGCAAGGGTGTGGCGCGGGTGAGCTATCCGGGAGGGCGGTCGATCGAGATCGAGCCCGGCACCACGGTGTTGGAAGCGAGCCGGGCGGGCGGCATCGCCCATGCCTCGGTCTGCGGCGGCCGCGGGCGCTGTTCGACCTGCCGCATCCGAATCAGCCAAGGGTTGGAAGACCAGCCCGAGGCCAGTGAATCCGAACGCAAGGTTCTGGACCGCATCGCCGCGCCGCCCAATGTCCGCCTCGCCTGCCAGCTCCGCCCGATCGCCGATCTTGCGGTCGCTCCCCTGCTCCCGCCCCAGGCCGGGCCGAGCCAATCCGCTGCCCGCAGCCGCCTCCAGCTTCAATGCACCGAGCGGGAGATCGCGATCCTGTTTGCCGATCTGCGCGCGTTCACCCGCCTGTCCGAACAGAAGCTGCCCTACGATGTCGTCTTCCTGCTGAACCGCTATTTCGCCACCATGGGTCAGGCCATCGAAGGCGCCGGCGGGCGCGTCGACAAATTCATCGGCGACGGCATCATGGCTCTGTTCGGGGTCGATGTGCCGCCCGACGAGGCCTGCCGCCAGGCCCTGGCCGCGGCCCGGGCCATGGGCGAAAGGCTGGTCGAACTGAACCACAATCTGGAACACGATCTGGATTCGCCTCTGCGGATCGGCATCGGCATCCATGTCGGGCCGGCGATCGTGGGCGCGATGGGCTATGCGGCGGCGACCACCCTGACCGCCGTGGGCGACAGCGTGAACACCGCAAGCCGTCTCGAATCGATGACCAAGGAACTCGGCGTCGAACTGGTCGTTTCGGAAGCGGTGGCCGAGCGCGCCAATATGGATCTCGGCGCCTATGCCGCCGAGGAGGTCGAAATCCGCGGCCGGCGGCAGCCCCTGCGCGTGCGCGCGATACCCGAGGCTGGCAGCCTGCCGACGATCTAAAGGCTAGTCGGCCTTATAGGACTCGATCCGGCCGCCCAATTCGACCTTCTCCTCGCAGCCGAGCACGCCGCACAGATCGTCCAGCTTGGCGAGTTGCAGTTGCGCGGAACCCAGGTCGCCCATCTCGAGATAGAGTTCGCCGAGATATTCATTGGCGCCTTTGTGGTTCGGATCGATCGCGAGCGCCTGCTGGTAATAGTCGAAGGCGACCGGGAATTCGCCCAGCTTGCGATGGCTGAAGCCGAGCTGGTTGAGGGCGTCGGCATTCGACGGATCGCGCGTCACGATGCTTTCCAGAATCGGAACCACGGCGTTGTAATCGCCTCGTTCGATCTCCTCGACCGCGCGCTTATATTCCGACTTCTTCTCGTCCTTCGTCTTGTCGCCTTTCGTATCGTCCGTCGTGGTCGTCGTCGTGGAATCCGTGGACGAGCCGCTGCCCATGGCTTGGGCGCCGCCGGCAAGACCCAGGACAAGGGCCCCCGCGGCCAGGAAACGAAGAAACTGGGACATGGCCTTCTCCTCAGAATGACGGGAAACGCCGATATCGGTCCGCCGATAGACATGACCTAGGGCGCGACCGTGAGAGATACAGGTTTCGCATTCGACCAAATTCGTTGTCTACCCGCCAGACTAGTCGATTGGGATACTTCTGTCCCGTCTGCGACCGTTGTTGCGGTCTCTCAGAGCAATAGACAGCGCGAGTCGTTCTTGCTATCCATCGGAGTAGTGATCGACGCGGCAAAGCATAGTTGCGATGTGAAGGAAGGGGAGGCAGGACAAAATAATGGCGTCTGACCCAAAGTCTTGCGCGGATGAGCCCCCCAGAATCCTTCTGGTCGAGGACAGCAAGGTCAATCAACTGCTGGTCCACGCCATGATGGGAAGCCTCCAACCTTCCGCTTGAGGTGGCTGGCAGCGGCGAAGAGGCCCTGCAGCGCCTTGCCACGGAGCGCTACGACATCGTTCTGATGGATGTGTCCATGCCCGGGATGGACGGGCTGCAGGTCACGCGCCTCCTGCGCGCGGAATCTACTGGACCGAATGCGAGCACCCGCGTCATTGCCCTGACCGCCCATGCCATGGATGGCGATCGCGAAACCTGTATGGCGGCCGGAATGGACGACTACCTGACCAAACCCATCAACCGCGAGGAATTGATGCTCAAGCTTGCCCATTGGGCGGATCAGGGGCCGCGCGGGTGAACCCCGGCGACCGCGCGATGGTCCTGGATGGGCAGGTAATCGCCACGCTACGGGCCGACATGGATCCGGAAGCCTTCCCGGATATCCTGGAGATGTTCATCATCGAATTGAGCGAACGGCTCAAGGGCATCGCCCTGGCACTCGATACCTCGGATCACGCCAGTCTGGCGCGCGAAGCCCATAGCCTGAAAGGCATGTCGGCCACGATCGGCGCGCGCTGGCTCAACGATAGCGCCCTGTCTCTCGAGATGGCCGCGCGCGAGGCCGACGACAACGCCACCGTCCCCAGCCTGCATCCCGCCGCCGAAGAGACGCTCAAGGAAATGACCGCGCTGCGAGACAGCCTGGACTGACCGGCGGCGCCGGCTGGCTAGGCCGCCGGATAAGCCCCGGCGTATCGGTTATCGGCCAAGGTCAGACCTTCGATATCGATGGCCGGCTTCTTGTCCAACATCATATCGGCGACGATGCGCGCGGACCCGCATGCCATGGTCCAACCGATATGGCCGTGCCCAGTATTGAGCCAGAAATTGCGGTATTTCGCCGTGCCAAAAATAGGCGGGCCGTCCGGTGTCATCGGGCGCAGGCAGGCCCAATAGCTGGGCTTGGTCCAGTCGCACCCATTGGGAAAAATTTCCTTGGCCGTCGCCAGGATGGCGGTGAAATCCGATGGCTTGTAGTTCGTGTCATAGCCGGCGAAGACAGCCTTGCCGCCGACCCTGAAGCGGTTGCCGAACTTGCCCCAGGCGACCAACATATCCTCATCGATCCCGCCGATCTCGGGCGTGTCGTGCCCCTTCTCGGAAGGGAACTCGGCGGTGTAGCCCTTGACCGGATAGATCGGCAGGGTCACGCCAACCGTCTTGGATACCAACGGGCTGTAAGCGCCGCAGGACAGCACATAGCTATCGGCCGCGAACTCGCCCTTGTCGGTGACGACCGCCTCGATCTCGCGCGTGTTGGCGCGCAATGCCTTGATCGCCGTGTTGTATTGCATTTTGGCGCCGTTCGCCTGGGCGAGTTCGGCCATCTTCTCCGTAAACATGCGCGCATCGCCGCTGCCGTCCGTGGGGCAGTAGAGCGCGCCGACGACCGTGCTCTTGTAGGGCGCGAAGGCCGGGTCGAGGGCGATCATCTCGTCCGGCGTGACGACCCGGATATCGACACCGTTCTTGGCCAGCAGATTCGGCCCCTTGGTCGCCTGCTCGAAATGCGCCGCATCGCGGAAGCAATAGAGCAGGCCCTTGGTCAGATGATGAAACTCTATCCCCGTCTCGGCCTTTAGCTCGGGCATGAACTGTTCCGAATACCGGCAGATACGCAGCTTGCGCAGGGTATTGGTGCGAAACCTCTCGGCCGTGCATTCGCGGAGAAATTTGAGGCCCCAGCCCCACATCTGCGGATCGAGCCGCAGCTTCATGACCAGCGCCGCATTCTTGTCGAACAGCGAGCGGAACAGGATGCCCGGCGAACGCGGGCTGGCCCAGGCATTGGCATGGGCCGTGGCGATCAGCCCCGCATTCTGGAAACTCGTCTCGCGCGCCGGCGCCTCGTTGCGCTCGATGACCGTGACCTCGTGGCCGTCTTTGGCCAGGAAATAGGCCATTGTCATGCCGATCACGCCGCCACCCATGATGATCGTCTTCATCGTGCATCCCCCTCAAGACGCCTGCCCGGCCACGGAACGCTCCCGCACCGCAATCTTTCCGTAACAAACCAAATTCGGAAGCCCGCGGCAAGGTGATGAAAGGCCACTTGACCAGCACCCCCGAAGACTTGGACTATTCCACTGGGCAAAGGAAATGGACCATGGCGGCTGGCACAGCGAAACGCGATCCCGACCTAAAGGCTGCCCTGGTGCCCTTCGAGGCATTGCCGGTGATTGATGCCGGCGCCTTGCGTGGGCCGGGCGGCCCGGCTCGAGACGCGGCCGTGGAAGCCCTGACACGGGCCGCCCGGCAGATTGGGTTTTTCTACATCGGCAATCACGGCGTGCCCCAGGCCCGCATCGACGCCTTCTTCGAGGCCATGCGGACCTTCTTCGCCTTGCCCGACACAGAGAAGCGCCGCACGGCCTTCGCGCGCCAGGGCAAGCGTATGGGCTACATGGCTTTCGGCCAGCAGCGCACCGATGACGATGCCGAGGGCGATCTGGTCGAGGGCTACGAGATCGGCCTCGATATCCCGGCCGACGACCCCGACGCCGATTTCCCATTTTACGGCCCGACGCCTTGGCCCGATGCGCCGGCCGGCTTCCGCGAGGCGATGCTAGCCTATATGGCGGAAATGCGCCCCCTGGGCGAAGCCGTGCTGCGTGCCCTGGCCGAGGGATTGGGATTGGACTCGGAGGCCTTTGCCCCTTTTCTTGACAAACCCATCCTGTTGTTGAGCCCGCGCCACTACCCACCCCAGGACGGACATATCACCAGGAAGCGGTTGGGCGTGGGCGCGCATACCGATTATGGCTTTCTGACTTTCGTGCTGCAGGACGAGGTCGGTGGGCTCCAGGTCCTAGGCGCGGACGGCGCCTGGATCGAGGCGACGCCGCTGGACGGCAGCTTCGTCTGCAATATCGGCGAGTTACTGGAGAATGCGACCGGCGGCGCGCTGCGCGCGACCACCCATCGCGTGATCAACGATTCGGGGCGCGAACGCTATTCCTGCCCCTTCTTCTTCAACCCATCGCGCCACGCCTATGTCGCACCCTTGACTGCCCTGGCCGGGCCAGAGTCCGCGGAACGGTATTCCCCGGTCCGGGTCGGACCGCATTACGAAGCCCGCATGCGCTATGAATATTGAAGCCCGCAACGCCTTCGAAAGTTACAGATTGGAAAGGATCGTAGGCTAGATTTTCTCAACGACGTTGCACGACAAAGAACGGATCGGGAGCCTTGGTTGGAGGGAGCCGAAGAACCGACCGGCCGAAACGCGAAGCCATCAAAACGAGGTTCGAAAGGAACCCGATATGCGTGCTGTCCTGTTCCTCCTGGCCGTGATTCTGCTCGGCGCCTGCCAATCCCTGCCTGACGAAACAACACCGATGTCTCTGGGCGAGATTGCCCTGACCCCACCTGGCCACACCGATTTCTGCCAACGGTATCCCGCGGATTGCGCGCGCCGCGACGGCGTCCAGCAGGCCAGCCTGACCCCCGCCCTATGGCAGGAATTGTGGCGCGTCCACCGGGCCGCACGCGCGGCCACCCGGCCGGTGACGGACAGCGCCCAATACGGCCGGGTCGAATTTTGGGACTATGCCAATGGTGCGGGCGATTGCGAGGATGTTGCGCTGCTGTCTTATCGTGAACTTATCTCACGCGGCTGGGCGCCAACCACCCTGCGCATGGCCGTCGGGGTCACCGAATGGGGCGATCGTCATGCCGTGCTGGTCGCGATCACCAATCGCGGCGATTTCGTGCTCGATTCGGCCTATGCCCAGGTTATGCCCTGGGACCGCCTGCCCTATTCCTGGATCAAGCGGCAAAGCCAGCGCGACGATCGTGTCTGGCAGATCGTCGAAGCACCGCCCGAGAACCGGCTGATCGACGGGGCAGACACCACGCCGGTCGCCGCCACCCGGCGCCACCGGGCGGTCGACGACCTTCCATGGTAGCCACAGGCCCTTGAAAACCAGAGGCGTCTACCGCAGAGGACCATTTCCATGACCGCCAATCCCGATCTTCTGGCCGGCGACCTCGCCTTCGTCACCGGGGCCGGCCAAGGCAACGGCCGCGCCATCGCCATCGGCCTGGCCCGCCACGGCGCGAAAGTGATCGCGACCGATATGGATATCGCCAATGCCGAGGACACGGCGAAGGCGATTCGCGCCGAAGGCGGCGCGGCCCACGCCTACCCCTTGGACGTGACAGATTCGGCCGCCTGCCGGGCCCTGACCGCCGAGACCGAGAAGGCCCACGGGCCCGTTTCGATCCTGATCAACAATGCGGGTATTCTCGTCCGCGGCCTGATCACCGACGACAACGCCGACGAAGCCTGGCGCCGCACCATGGACGTCAATCTGGACGGGGTTTATGCGGTCACCAAGGCATGCCTAAGCCAACTCAAGGCGACGAAAGGCCGCATCGTCAACATCGCCAGCGTGCAGGTCTATGTCCACGCGCCGCGCAACTCGACGGCCTATTCCGTCTCCAAGGCGGGGGTCGGGCTGCTGACCAAGGCCCTGGCACTCGAACTGGCCGAGGACGGCGTCCGGGTCAACGCCCTGGCCCCCGGCATGATCGCGACCGCGATGAGCGCGGTGACCCGCGCCGACCCGGCCCGCCTGGCGAACTACCTCAAGCATGTCCCGATGAATCGGCCGGGCGAGCCGGAGGAATTGGTTGGCCCGGTGGTCTTCCTGGTTTCGGGGATGTCGAGCTACGTCACCGGCGTGATCCTGCCGGTCGATGGCGGTTATCTCACGATGTAGGCCGCCGTCTCGGACCGGCCCGAACCCGGCCCTATGCGGCCGCCTGCGGCGTGTCCTTGAAACTGAACACGGGATCGGCCTTCGCCAGCTCATCCAGCGGGATATGGCAGAGGATCGAATGGCCGCTCTCCGTTTCCTGGCGCGGCGGCGGGGTCGTGTCGCAGATCTCGCCCAGACGGTGCTGGCAGCGGGTCGAGAACGGGCAGCCGGCCGGCGGGTCGAGCGGGCTGGGCACATTGCCCTCGAGGATGATCCGCCGCTTCTCGACATTGGTATCGGCGACCGGCACCGCGCTCAACAGGGCCTCGGTATAGGGATTGTATGGCGGGTTAAAAATCTCGTCCGTCGTCCCCTGCTCCATGATCTGACCCAGATACATGACGATGACCCGGTCGGCGAGATAGCGCACGATCGAGAGGTCGTGGCTGATGAAGAGCAGGGTCGAGTTGTTGCGCCGCTGAATGTCGAGCAGCAGTTCCGTCACCGCCGCCGCCACCGAAACGTCCAGCGCCGAGACCGGCTCGTCCGCGATCACCGTCGCCGGTTCGCCGGCGAAGGCGCGGGCGATGCCGACGCGCTGCTTCTGCCCGCCGGAGAGCTGGCGCGGGCGCCGCAGGGCGAAATCGCGCGGCAGTTTCACGGTGTCCAGAAGCTTCAACATCATGATCTGGGCCTCGCCCTTCGAATCGGCCTGGCCGAAGCGGCGCAGCACCCGGACGATCTGGGACCCGATGGTCTGGCTCGGGTTCAGGGTGTCGAAGGGGTTCTGGAAGACCATCTGCAGGGCGCCGATCTGCTTGGCCGAACGGTCGCCGACTTCCGTTTCGCTGATATCGTCGCCTTCGAAATCCAGGGTGCCGGATGTCGCCGTCTCCAGTCCCATCAGCACCTTGGCGAAGGTCGATTTGCCGCAACCCGATTCGCCGACGATGGCGATCGTCTCGCCTTCATGGGCGACGAAACTCAGATCCTCGTTGGCCTTCACATGCCGAACCGCCTTGCCGGAAATCAGCGCGGATAGCGAACGGTCGTGGACCTCGTAGTATTTGCTCAGGGAATCGATCCGCAGGACCTCTTCCCCGACCTCCGTCGGAATACTCTGCACGCGATCGGGCGCGTGCTCGGCCCAATCGATTTCGTTCCACCGCAGGCAGCGGGCGGTCTGGCCCGGCACATCGGTTTCGCGCATTGGAACGAAGCCCTGATCGCAACGACCGGCCTCGAAAAAATCGCACCGCGGCCCGAAATTGCAGCCCTCGGGCCGTTCATGGGGCAAGGGCAGCTGACCGCGAATCGGCACCAGCGGCCGCGCGTTCTTGTCGGTCGTCGGCAGGGCGATGCAATTGAACAGCCCGTGGGTATAAGGATGGCACGGTTCGTCGAATACTTGATTGATCGTTCCCGATTCCACCGCCTCGCCCGAATACATCACCACGATGCGGTCGCAGGTCTCCCGGATCAGGCCGAGATTATGCGAGATGTAGAGCATCCCGGTGCCGAACTTCTCACCGATCTCGGCGACCAGCTCGATGATGCCGGCCTCGACAGTGACGTCGAGCGCCGTGGTCGGTTCGTCCAGCAACAACAGTTGCGGATTGGACAGGAGCGCCATGGCGATGATGACACGCTGCTGCTGCCCCCCAGAAATCTGATGCGGATAGGCCGCCATGATGCGCGCCGGGTCGGGCAGATGGACGGCGTCGAGGATCGAGAGCGCTTTGTCCTTCGCCTCCCGCTTCGATGCATTGTCATGATAGAGTGGCACCTCCATCAGCTGCCGTCCGATGGTCATCGAGGGGTTCAGCGAGGCCATCGGCTCCTGATAGATCATCGCGATTTCGTTGCCGCGCAACCGTCGCAGTTCCTCGGCGCCGAGGCTCAACAGATCGCGCCCACGATAGGTGATGCTGCCGCCGACGATCTTGCCGTTGCCGCCGAGATAACGCATGACCGCCATCGCCACGGTCGTCTTGCCGCAACCGGATTCGCCCACCAGGCCGACCGCCTCGCCCGGATGAACCGTCAGATTGAAATCGATCACCGCCGGAATCTCACCCGCCCGGGTGAAATAGGAGATCGAGAGGTCCTTGCACTCCAACAGCGGGACGTCCGGGCTTGGCGTTTCGTTCATCGAAGCCTCCTCAGTCTCGCAGCGAAATTTCGCGCAATCCGTCGGCCAACAGGTTGAAACCGAGGATCAGGCTGGAGATGGCGATGCAGGGGAACACCGCCATATGCGGAAAGGCCATGGCCAGGCTGCGAGATTCGTTCACCATGCCGCCCCAATCCGGATCTGGTGGCGGCAGGCCGAGACCGAGAAAGCCGAGAATACCGATCGTGATGACGACATAGCCCAGTCGCAGGCAGGCATCGACGATCAGCGGTCCCCGCGCATTGGGCAGGATCTCGACCAGCATGATGAACCAGTCGCTCTCGCCCCGGGTCTGGGCCGCGGCGACGTAGTCGCGGTTGCGCAGATCCAAGGTCAGGCCGCGCACGATGCGCATGATGCCCGGTGCGCTGGCGAAGGTAATGGCGATGACGATGTTGATGCCGGACGCGCCGATCGTCGCGATGACGATGACGTAGAGCACGAGCACCGGAAAAGAGAGCACGATATCGGAGATGCGGGACAGGATCGTGTCCCACCAGCCGAGGCGATAGCCGGCCACAAGCCCCATCATGATGCCGACCGTATAGGCGCAGATCGTCGCCAGGGGCGCGTAGATCAGCACGGTGCGCGAACCCCAGATGATGCGCGACAGAATATCGCGCCCCAGGCTGTCCGTGCCGAGCCAGAACGTTCCCCCGCCCTTCCATTCCACCCCAGGCTTCGCAAAGGGCTGCATGAGTTCCAGCGGATCGAAGGGCGCGATCCAAGGTGCGAAGATCGCCATGACGATCCAGAAAGCGACGATGAAGACGCCGGCCATTCCCACCCAGCTTTCGCGCAGCAGGGCGAACGACTTGAGGGCACGCATGAAGGCGTCTCCGATTCGGGGTGCCGGTTGATCCGGTATGCTGGGTGTGGTTTGCGTCATCGCCGACCCCTAGGAGAACCGGATGCGCGGATTGAGGAAGGTGTAGCCGATATCCGCCAGGGTCTGCGTGCCGACGGCGACGAAGACCGCCACCATGGCGCAGGCCTCTATCACGTAGATGTCCTGGTTGAGGGAGGCTTCGAGCAGGAGTGCGCCAAAGCCCTTATAGGCGAAGGCCACCTCCACCACGATCACGCCCGACAAGAGCCAATTGATCTGCAGCATGATCACCGTGAAGGGCGCGATCAGGGCGTTGCGCAGCGCGTGATTCATGATGACCCGCCGATAAGGCAGGCCCTTGAGGACCGCCGTGCGGATGTAATGGGTGGTCATCACCTCGGCCATCGAAGCCCGGGTCATGCGCGCGACATAGCCGAAATCGTAGATCACCAGGACCATGACAGGCAGGACGAGCTGCAAGGGATCGAAGCCGTTGGCCATGGTCGAGGTGCCCGGCAGCCATTTCAGGCCGAAGACGAAGATCGTGATAAAGAAGACGGCGCTCGCGAATTCGGGAATCGAGGTCGTGATGACGCTGGTGATCGAGACCACGCTGCCTTTGGTGGTTCAGCACAACGTGCCGGACAGGACGCCAAGGACCAAAGCGATCGGAATGATCAAGGCCATCGCCCAGAAGCCGAGGATCGCCGTGCTCAAGAGGCGCGGCCAGAGAATCTCGGCGACCGGCACCTTGAAACGAATCGATTCGCCGAAATCGCCGGAGGCGAAATTGCCGAGCCAGGAGAAATAACGGGCATAGATCGGTTCGAAATAACCGTGATTCTCTAGCCAGATCATGCGTTGCTCGTCGGAGGAATAGGGTCCAAGAACCTTGGTCGCCACGCTGCCGGGCGACGCCTCCAACAACAGAAACAGCAGAAGCGATACGACCAGCATGGTCAGAACCATGTAGGCCATTCGCTTCGCGATCATAATCAGCATGCCCGCGCGCCTTCCCAGAATGCGGCCCAAACGGCGGCAGAGGCGGCCTCCCCGCCGTGCGCCCCGACAATTATTTTTGTCCTATTTTTTTGCGTCTTGTTTTTTTACGGCCTTCGCGGGCGGACCGGAGTCCGCCCGCGAGATCACACCGTTATTGGCCTAGGACTCGATCGAAACCTTGTTCCACTGATGGTACAGGGTCGGATGGGTCTGGTAGCCCTTGACCTTGTCCGAATGCGCCGACATGACCGCCCGGAAGAAGGGCTGAACCATGATCGCATCGTCCTGAAGCGTCGTCTGGCATTTCGCCATGATCTTGCGGCGCTCGTTCAGGTCAAAGGTTGATTCGGCATCCGTCAGGGTCTTGTCGAAATCCGGGTTCGAGTAATGGGACTCGTTCCACGGCACACCGGTCCGATAGGCCAAACCGAGCAGCATCGTCGCCAGCGGACGATGGGTCCAGGAGGTCAGGCTGAAATCCGCCTTGTCCCAGACTTCCCAATACTGCGCCGAGGGCATGACATTGACCTCAAGGTTGATGCCGACCTTGGCCAGGTCCTGCTTGAGCGCGACCACCGAGTCCTGCTCCCAGGTGCCCTGCGTGTTGCCGACATTGCAGGTGACCGTGAGATCGGTCGCCCCCGCTGCCTGCAGCAGAGCCTTGGCCTTTTCCAGGTCCTGCTGCGGCTTCGCCATCGGGCTGTAATCCGGCTGGCAATCGCAGACATGGTGATTCTCGCCCACGGAACCGAGACCGCGATGGGAGGCCTCGAAATTCGCCTGGTTGTTGGACGCGAGCTGGATCGCCTGGCGGATCCGGATGTCGTCGAAAGGCTTGGCATCGACCTGCATGCGGATAACACCGGTCTGCGCCGTGTTGGCGGCGGAAACCTTGATCCCCGGTATCGCCTCGGCGGCTTCGAGGGTGGTCAGGTCCAGAAGATAGATGGCATCGACCTGGTCCGAGGCCAGCGCCGCGAGACCCGCCGCCGCATCCTCGCCCGTATCGATATAGACAATCTCGTCGAGCAACGGCGCCTCGCCCCAATATTCGAAACCGGGACGCCGAATCAACGAGGCCTTCTCTCCGACCGAGAACTCGGACAGCGTGTAAGGTCCGGTCATCAGCTCGGGTGTCTTGGAAATATCCCCGCCCGCGTCATCGAAGCTGCGATGCACGATCAGCGCCGGGTAGTGATACATCTTCTCGGGCACGGCCAGATCGGGCGAGTTGAGGTGGAAGCGAACCGTGTGGTCGTCCACCTTTTCGATCGCGCCCTCGGTCATCTTCTTGAGCTTGATCGGCTTGCCGTCTTTGTCCTTGCCATCGCTCTCGCTGACCATGGAGTTGAGCAGACCCTGGATCGAGGAGCCTGTCTCAGGAGCGAGCCAGCGCTGGACGTTGTAGACCACGTCGTCGGCGGTCATTTCCTGACCATTGCCGAACAGCACGCCTTTGCGCAGATTGAACGTCCAGGTCTTGAGATCGTCCGACGGCTCCCAAGACTCGGCCAGATAGGGCCGGGTCACATTGTCCGCGCCGGTGATCGTCAGGTACTCGCCCATATGACGGGCGACGTTGGATTTTTCGGTCCAGTCGAATGTCGCCGGGTCCGTCATCTCCTGGACCTGCATGGCGCAGCGCAGGGTGCCGCCCTTCTTGCCCTGAGCCTGGGCCGTGGCGATCATGCCGGTGCCGGTGATCTTGCCGGCCATCGCATAGGCCGCGCCGGCGGAAACGCCCAGGAGCGCCGCTGTCTGAACGAACTCGCGGCGGCTGATTTGGCCGTTGCGCAGCTGCTCTCCCATTTCTGGGATGAGCCAATGCATCCGCCTCCCCTTGTCCCGCATTTCCCATGTAACCGAACCATTTGATGCGGCTTTCGTCTATTTCTTACATATAATTCAGTGG
>JAQCGR010000063.1 GCA_027619995.1 Pseudomonadota bacterium
TGACGGATCGGTCGCAGCGAAAGGCCGAGGCCGAAACCATGACAGCCCCGCTCCCCATTATCGATGGTTTGCAATACAGCGCCTGGTCGGAGGCGATCTTCCGGCAGATGCGCGACGGCGGGTTGGCCGCCGTCCATGTCACGATCTGTTACCACGAGGATTTCCGCGAGACGGTCGAGAATGTAATCGCCTGGAACCGACGGTTCGAGCGGCATCCGGACCTGATCACCCCCGGGAGGACGGCGGATGACGTGCGCCGCGCCCGGGACGAGGGCCGCACGGCCATCGTCTTCGGCTTCCAGAACTGCTCGCCGATCGAGGACGATATCGGGCTGGTCGAGGTCTGCCATCGGCTTGGCGCCCGTTTCATGCAGCTCTCCTACAACAACCAGAGCCTGCTCGCGACCGGTTGCTACGAGGCCGAGGATCCGGGCATCACGCGTATGGGCTGTCAGGTCATCAAGGAGATGAACCGGGTCGGCCTGGTCGTCGATATGAGCCATTCGGCGGAACGTTCGACCCTGGAGGCGATCGAAATCTCCGAACGCCCCATCGCCATCACCCATGCCAATCCGGCCTTCTGGCATCCGGCCCGGCGCAACAAGTCGGATGCGGTCATCTCTGCGCTCGCCGAAAGCGGCGGGATGCTGGGCTTTTCGCTCTATCCCCATCATCTGAAGGGCAAGTCGGGCTGCACGCTCGAGGATTTCTGCGCGATGGTCGCGCGCACGGCCGAACGCTGGGGGGTCTGCATGCTGGGCTTCGGCAGCGATCTCTGCCAGGACCAGCCGGATTCGGTCGTCGAATGGATGCGCAACGGCACCTGGACGCGCGATCTCGATTTCGGCGAGGGCTCGGCCGATGCGGCGGGCTTTCCCGCCATGCCCGCCTGGTTCCGCGACAACCGGGATTTCCCCGGCCTGGCCGCAGGACTGCGCGGTGTCGGCTTCTCCGAGGAGGAAGTGGGGCGCATCGCGGGCGGCAATTGGCTGGACTTCTACGAACGCTCTTTCGGGCCCCAGGGCGGGAGCGCGGACGGGGCTGCGGACGGATCGGTCCGATGACCGCGCCGGGGGTCATGGGCAGGCCGGACCCGGCGCTCATGCGGCCCCCGAAAGAAGTCATGCGTCTCGCGCGTATGGGCGCCTCCTTCCCCACGCGCCTCAGCTTCATGCGCAGTCTCGTCCGGCGCTTGGCGCGCGAGGCCTGGCGCTTCGAGGTCGCGCGGTTCGATCTCGACGAGGAGGGTTACGGCACCGTCCTGCTGTCCGCCGAAGGACCGGAGCGGGTCTATACCCTGGTCGGATTCAGCCATGCTCTGGCGCCGGAAAAGCGCACCGACCGGGTGATCGCCGAAGAATGGGACGCGACCTTCAGTCTGTTCGACGGTGTGCCGGGAGAGGCCGATATCGAACGCCTGCGTGCCAACACGCCCCGGCAGGAGGCGGGCCGCTTCATGCCCAGCGACCTGGTCCTGGCCCGGGCCAACAAAAGCCTGCGCCTGTTCGACCATATCGCCGACAGCCTCGCCGCGGGCCGCCAGCCGTCTATCGAGCAGGTCGCTTCGGTCGGCTATCTCATGCGCACCACGGCGGTCTATGGCAGCGGCAAGTTCGGCTGCGCCGACCGCGAGAAACTGGCCGGCAGGCCCGAGACGCGCGGTGCGTTCCAGGTCGAATTGCTGACGGTCTATCTGATCCGCTGGTTCACGATCCTGCTGATCGAGCATGTCGCGCGGAAGCGCGGCGGCGGGCGGGCGGTGGCGCTGGACCCTGCACTCCGCCGCCATCTCGGCATCGGCAATGCCACCGGGCTGGGCATGGCGCCTTTCCTGATTAAGCACCCGGCCCTGACCGATGCCTGGGTGACTGCGCGGGAGACGGCGCTGGCCCGTGTTCGCGGCCTGACGGCGGCATCGCCGGAGACGGCGGCTGCGTTTCGCCGGATGCTGGCACGGGCGCGGTGCCATGTCGGGGAATGGGGGGTGGAGGACGCGGAGCAGACGGCGCGGATCTTCGTACTGCGGTCCGAAATGGCCGAACTCGAAGCCTGGTGCGAATCCGGCGGGTTGGCCGCCGCCGCGCCCTGGGATGCGCTGTACCGGTTCGCGGCCAACAAATTCTCCCTCGAGGGGCAGGAAATGACCCTGGCCCTGATCCTCGAGCCCCATGGCCCGCTGATCGACGATCTCGCCGACGGCATGTTCGCGGTCGAGGACGGCAGGCTCGACCCCGCGATGCCCGTCGGCCGGCTGCGCGCCCTGATCGAGGAGCGCTACGACTGGGCGCTGGCGATCGATTTCGGCAAGCCCGAGGCGCAGGGCCGGTTCTGGTATTATTCCGAGGAGAAGCTGGAGCCGCGCCTGGGCGACCGCCACCGCGATGCGGGCGGGGAATTGGAGATGCCGCTGGCGGCGGGGCGTGACGCCGCTGCGCTTCATGCCGCCCTCGCCGGCTATGACGCCGCCGCACCGGTCGCCGATCTGCTGCGCGCCCGGCCCGATCTGCGCCATGCCGTGCGCCGCGTGCAGGCGGTGGCCGATCACGCCTATGCCGAAATCCGCGACAATCTGGTCGATGGAGCGGTCCGGCCGATCGATCTGCTGCGCTTCAAGCTGGCCTTCTTCGGGGCCGCCAAATTCGATCCCAAATCCGATCTCTGGACGCGCATCACGATGTTTCAGGGTGCGCCCCTGCCCGAGGATTTGGCCGCGCCTGGGGCCGACGATTGGGCCTTCCCCGTGGCACCCGCCACACCCACCGCTTCCGCCGTGGTTTCATGACCGGGCGGCACGGTCCCGTCCCGCTCAACGAAATCCGCTTCGTCTTCGGGCGCGCCGGTTTCGGCGCGGGCCTGCCCTGGGGCCTGGCCGAGGATTTTGCCGAGGCCTGTATCCGCCTCACCCGCGCCGGCATCGATCCCGGCCCTGCGGCGGCCGCCGCCCTGGTCGCGCTGGACGAGGGGTCATGCGGACGAGGCGTCGACCTTGAGGAGACGTCCGAGGCCGTAACCTTGCGCGCGGAGGGTGTGCTCTCGGCGCTCCATGCCGGCCCGGCGGCGGGGGATTGGCTGGCCTGCAACCGCGACGGGCCTAAGGCCCTGAGGCTCGCGGCGGTCGATTGCCCTCTCCTGATCCTTGGGTCCCTGGCGGGTCCGGCCCATCCGCCAGGTCGTTGGGCGATTTCCTGGCGGGCGCTGTCCGGCGGGGCCGGCGACTCGGCCATTATCGGGGCCGAGGGCGCGTTGCATCTCGGACCGGAGGCGGCCGCGCGTCTTGCGGCGGCGGGGCCCGCCAATATTGACATCGCGCCGGCCGACCAGGAGCCGGAGACGGCGGTTATGGCGCCGCCCGACGTCTTCGAGTCAGGGGTCTGGATCGACGCCGGGTCATGGACGGCGATCATGGCATTCTTCGGCTGCTCCCTCGTGCCCTCGACGGAGGCGGATCGCCTGGCCGGGGCGGGTGCGGGACTGGTCGATACGGACTAGGCCGCGGCCTTCACCACATGCTCTGTTTCGCGCGCGCCAGCCAGGCTTGGTCATAGGCCTCGCCGCCGATGCGGCCCGCGCTGGTCTCGGCCAACATCCGGCCCGCGCTGGGCAGGTCCTGGGCCGCGGCCTGAATGGCGGGATTCCACAGATCGGCGCGGAGGACGGCCCGCGAGCACTGGAAGAATACCGCCTCCACGGTCGCCACGACGACGGAGCGGGGCAGCTTGCCATCCACCATGAAAGATTCGAGCAGCGCCGGATCGGCCGAGACCACGGCTTGGCCGTTGACTCGCAGGGTCGAGCCCGAGCCGGGTAGCAGGAAGAGCAACGCCATGCGCGGATCGCGCAAGATGTTGCGCAGGCTGTCGACCCGGTTGTTGCCGCGCCGGTCGGGGATCATCAGGGTCTTTTCGTCGGCCACGCGAACGAAGCCCGGCAAATCGCCCCGGGGCGAGCAGTCCAGCCCCTCCGGCCCGGCCGTCGCCAGGATCGCGAAGGGCGAGGCCTCGATCAGGGCGCGATAGGACGGAACGATCCGGTCGACCTCCTTGACCCGGGTGGCCTCGCTGGGCGTGCCGTAGAGGGCTTCCAATTGCTCGATAGTCTCGACGATCGCCATGGTGCGGTCCTGCTGGTGGCTTGGGCCGCGCAGTCTACGCCAGCGAGGGTTACGGTTGCGAGACGGCGAGACAGCCACGGTCGATGGCCCTTTCGCCCGCGTCGTTCAGGAGCTCGAAGCGAATGATGCCGGGCGCGGTCTCGGCATGGTGCAGGCGGAGGGCCGAGCCCGGCACGACCATGGCGGCGAAGCGGCCGGAGAGGCGGCGGATCGCCGCCGGACCGAAACCATGGGCGCGCCGGATCTCGCGCGCGGCCAGGGCCCAGCTCGTCGTGCCGTGGAGGATGGTGTCCGGCAGCCCCGCGGCCAGGGCCGCCTTCCGCTCGGTATGGATCGGATTCCAGATGCCCGTCGCCTCGGTATAGAGATGCGGCAGGGTCCGGGGGATGGCGATATCGACGGCTGCGGCATCGGCGGGCAGCGGCGCTTGGCTGCCTTCCGGCGGGGCCGAGACGTCACCGACCCGGCGCGCTTCGCCTTTCAGCGCGACGCCGCGATAGACGAAGCTGGCGTATGAGGTGGCGACCGGATCGCCGCTCCCCGCCTCCGTGGTCGACAAGCGCAGCAGGGCCAGGGTCCCCGCCGGGATCGACCGTGCCTCGACCAGGACGGCCTCGCTGCGCAGACGGTCGCCCGGGCGGATGGGGCGGTGAAAGACGGAGTCCTGCCCGGCATGGACGACCCGGCGCCTCTCCTCGAGGGTGAGACCGCCCAGGCCGGCCTCCCGCGCGGCGCGCACGATCTGCCATTCCGGCACCACGCAGAAGGATGCGGGCGCGACGATCCCGCCGGGCCGGGCATCGTCGAAAACGGCCGGATCGGTTTCCCCGACCGCGGCGGCGAAGGCCAGAATGCGGCGGGTATCCACCATTGTTTCCGCTGCACCGAATGCTCTGCCGACCTCATTCGCGTCGAATGGCATGACCGTCCCAATCCGCCCTATTCCGCTACGTTTCGTCGTCATGCTAGCAGGCGGCGCCCTTGCCATGGCCGCCGATTCGCTGAGAATGGCGCGCCGAGGGAGGATGCGATTCATGGCCGAGGACACGCTGATTTTCGCCTGCGAAGGGGCGGAATTCGAAATCGAACTGACGGCGGAATACGCGCCGCAGACCCTGGCCGCGCTGCGCGCCAGTCTGCCGGCGCTGGCCGATATCCACTGCGCCAAGATTGCCGGTTGCCACATCATGTGGCCCGTGCCCTTCGTCCGCCGGGTCGAGAAGGCGGCGGATGTGATGACCATGGCACCCGGCTCCTTCTTCTATTGGCCCGAGCGCCAGTATCTCGAAATCACCTATGACGAATTGCAGGCCGAATCGGCCGCGGTCAGCGTGCTGGGCCGGCTGAAGGGCGATGTCGCCTGGCTGCGCGACTATGCCGACCGGAACCGGCGCGAACAGGGCAGGCGCCTTTTCACGGCGGATGTCTTCCTGAAGAGCGGTCCGCGCGAGGCCGAGACCGTGCCGCCGCCTGTCGGGGACGATGCCTGGAGCCGCCTGCGCGCCGCCCGATTCGCCGCCTGGCGGGCGGAACCGAAAGAGGTCGGCGCCCTGATGGCGCGCGAGGGGTTGATGATGCCCTTCGGCCCCCTGGCCATGGCCGAGGGCGAGATGCGCAAGCTGCACGAATTGCTCTGGCGTCTGTGGAACGAGCCGGCCCGTTATACGGATGCCGAAAAGGCGGCGATCGCGGGTTTTACGTTGGAGGCGGCGATCTCCCGGGTCGCCGGCTTCTGCCATATGACGGACACCGGCGCGGTGCTGCGCGCCGGCATCGAATGCTTGGGGGCGGGCGAGCCGCCCCTTGAGACCGTGCTGGAGGAACTGGTGCTCTATGCTGGGCGGATCGCCGCCTGGCTCGACCTCCATATCCAATGGTGGGGCATGAACGAAATCACGCTCGGCGCCCGCGAGGGGCGCTGAGATCATCGGCAACGAAAAAGGAGCAGGCAGCATGGCCGGCAAACGCGAAAATCTATCCTCGGGCTCGGTCTTCGAGGAGAAGTTCGGCTATTCCCGTGCGGTCAAGGTCGGCGACATGGTCTTCATCTCGGGCACGGTCGGGATCGATTACAAGACCGGCGCCGTCTCGTCCGACCCGCATGAGCAGCTGCGCCAGATCATCCGCAACTTCCAGCCCTCGCTGGAGAAGGCCGGGGCCAAGATGGCCGATATCGTGCAGATCACGACCTATGTGACCAAGCCCGAGATTTTCCACGAATTGGGCCCGACCCTGAAAGAGATCTTTGGCCCCATCAAACCGTCCAATGCCGCCCTGGTCGTCGCTTTCCCGGTGCCGGATGTGGTGGTCGAGATTTCCGCGACCGCGATCATCGGCGCGGGGGGCTGACTCCAGCGGGGTTCAGCCCACGCCTTCCTTGGTGAAGAACAGGTGCTCGACCTCGCGCAGCACGGCATCGGGCTCATCGTCCGAGATATGGCTGTCGAGCACCGCGCCGCCGCCCGATTTCTCCAGGGTGATGGTGTAGCGCCCGGGATTGGGATTGAAGATGCAGCCGGGCATCAGCATGTGGTGATGCCAGTCGGCGCCCTCGTCGGTGAGGGCGCGGGCATGGCCGAGCAGCGCGGGCTCGGCCGTTTTGGCGGCATCGCCGCCGTCCGATCCGGCGCTTTGCGTAATGTTCTTTCCGTGGCGTAGCTCGACGATGTATTTCTCTTCGGCGATCGGGTTGATCTTGTCGAAATAGGCCAGGATCTCGCCCGTCGTGGTGTTCTCGATGACCAGGCCGTAAAGGCCCGGATGCGGGTTCAACAGACAATCGGGCTTGAGCACATGATTGTGCCAATCATTCCCCGCCGCAGCGAAGCGCTCCGCTGCGGCCACGCAATCCGCGACCGTCGCCGGCGCGTAGTCGAATGCCTTGCGTTCCATCTCGTCCCTCCCATTGCCGATCGCTCCTGTTCTTTCGGCCATAGCACGGGGCGGCGCTTGGGCAAAGGCGCGGCGCGATGATGGGCTTTCCCCGTTGCGATCCTGAACTGGACGGCGTGATCTGGGCGAGGACCAGCAAGGAAGCGCCGATCGCGCCGACCCGCCTGGCGGAGGACGCGGATTACGACCTGGCGGTGGTGGGCGGCGGCTTCCTGGGCCTGAACATCGCCCTGCACGGCGCGCGCATGGGTCTGAAGATCGGGCTGTTCGAGGGCGGAACGGTGGGTTGCGGCGCGTCCGGGCGCAACGGCGGCATCGCCCCGCCGCATTATCCCGGCGCGCTCCGGCCGAGCGATGTGGCGGCCGGTCTGGGCCGGCGCAAGGGCGAGGCCCTGGCCGAAATCGTGACCACCGGCGGGCGCTTCATCTTCGATCAGATCCGTGAGTTGGGCATCCAATGCGATGCCGAACAGAACGGCTGGATCCAGCCGGCCCATTCGCCGAAGGCCCTGGCCAAGGTGCGTGGCGTCTACGACGACTGGAAGAGTTTCGGGGCCGAGGTCGAATGGGTCGATGCTGATTACCTGCGGCACGAACTGGGCGCGGCCGGCTATCTCGGCGGCTGGCGCCATCCGACCGGCGGGGCGCTGAACCCGCTGGCCAATTGCCGTGGCTTGGCAAGAGCAGCCCAGACGGCGGGGGCAGCGATTCACGAGCGCGCGCCGGTCACCGATATCGCGCGCGACGGCGACGGCATCACCCTGACCGCCGGCGGAATACGTTGCCGGGCGCGCAAGTTGTTCCTGGCGACCAATGGCTATACCGACGGGCTTTGGCCCGGCCTCGCGGGAACGGTGATTCCCCTGCGCCTGTTCCAGACCTTCACCGAGCCGCTGGCCGAGGATCAGCGCGCGGGCATCCTGCCGAGCCGCCAATGCTTTACCGATCTCCGCAAATCGGGCGGCTTCTGCCGCTGGGATTCGGAAGGACGGATCATGTCCGGCTGCGTCCATTTCGCCATCGGCAACGGCCATGCGCGCGGCGTGCGCCACACGCGGATGCGCCTGATGGAACTCTATCCCCAGCTTGCCGATGCCAAGCTTGAATTCTATTGGGAGGGCTATTGCGCCCTGCGCCCGGATTTCATCCCGCGCTTCCAGATCCTCGACAAGGACATCTATTCCCTGGTCGGTTTTTCGACCCGCGCGGTTTGCCTGGCCCAGACCCTGGGCAAGGTGACGGCCGAGTTCCTGGCCGAAAGGCGCGGATTGGACGATATCCCGCTGGCGGTCTCGGCCCTCGATCCGGTGCCGCGCCAGGCCTTCAGGCGCATGGGGACGCGGCTGATCTATCCCTATTTCCGGGCGTTGGACCATTGGGGTCTGAGCTAGGCCCTGACTTGGGCGGGGCCGGTGGGCTAGTCTCCGCCCTCAATAGCAAACCCGCGCAAGGACAAGAGAGAGCCATGGCCGATTCGTTCCCCAAGAAAGAAGACCTGACCATCTGTTTCGCCCATGCGGCCTATGCCCTGGGCGACAGGTTCACGGAGCGGAAGACGGGGCTTTCCTTCGTCGAGATCCGCGATCCGGCGGAGCTGAAAGCGCGGATCGGCGAGATGGATGTGGTCGTGACCTCGGGCATGTGGCGGAACGAATTGCTGGAGGGCGCGACACGCCTGCGTTTCGTGCAGTCGATCAGTGCAGGGACCGACCAGTACGACAAGGCGGGTTTCGCCGCGAAGGGCATTCGCTTGGCCAGCGCCCAGGGTGCCAATGAGAAAGCCGTGGCCGAACACGCCCTGGCCCTGATGCTGGCGATCAGCCGGCACCTGGTCGACGCGGTCGACAACCAGCGCAAGCGGCATTGGCGTCCGATGATCGCCAACCCGGATGCACGCGAGGCGGAACTGGGCGGCCAGACCTTGCTTATCATCGGCCTGGGCCGGATCGGCCAACGCGCCGCCGCCCTGGCCAAGGCCTTCGGCATGGATGTGATCGGCGTGCGCCGCAATCCAGAGGCCGGCGGGGGCGTGGCCGATTCGGTGCATGCCTTCGGCGATCTGCCGAAGCTGCTGCCCAAGGCCGATTTCGTGCTGCTGACCTGCCCGTTGACCCCCGAGACCGAGAACATGATCGACGCGGCCGCCCTCGCGGCCATGAAACCGACCGCCTATCTGGTCAATATGGCGCGCGGGCGCTGCGTCGATCAGGACGCCCTGATCGCGGCTCTCGACAGCGGCGGGATCGCCGGCGCGGCCCTGGACACGGTGCCCGAGGAGCCCCTGCCCGAAGCCTCGCCCCTCTGGGACGCGAAGAATATCTTCATCACGCCCCATGCCGGCGGCGAGACCCAGCATTACGAGAATCGCATCCTCGATCTCCTGATGGAAAATCTGGGGCGGCTGGAACGCGGCGAGAGCGACCTCAAGAACCAGATCGTCTAGGTCGCGTAAGCAATCGGAGAAAACTGCGATGAGCTGGCAACCGGCGAAGGATGCGGAGAGCAGGGCAGAGACGAGCTGTCCGCCGGTCGAGCGGGTGATCGTGCCCCGGTCGCGCGATATCGGCGGCTTCGAGGTGCGCCGCGCCCTGCCCGCGCCAGGGCGGCGCATGGTCGGGCCGTTCATCTTCTTCGACCAGATGGGCCCGGCCCTCTTTCCTGCGGGTCAGGGCATGGATGTCCGGCCCCATCCCCATATCGGCTTGTCGACCCTGACCTGGCTGTTCGAGGGCGAGGTCCTGCACCGTGACAGCCTGGGCTTCGTCCAGCCGATCCGGCCGGGCGAGGTCAATTGGATGACGGCGGGTTCGGGTATCGCCCATTCCGAGCGCATGCCGGCCGAGGCGCGGGTGGCCGAGTCGCGGACCTATGGGCTGCAGATCTGGATGGCTCTGCCGCGCGACAAGGAGGAGATCGCGCCGGGGTTCCAGCATTACGCCGCCGATTCGCTTCCGGTGATCGAGTCGGACGGCGTTGCCGCCACCCTGGTCGCCGGCTCGGCCTGGGGCGAGACCTCGCCCGTCGCCGTCCATAGCGAAACGATCTATGCCGATATCCGCATGGCCGCGGGCGGTCGGCTGCCCGTGCCGTCCGAGCATGAGGAGCGCGCGCTTTATATTCTCGAAGGGGCGGTCGAGATTGCCGGCGACCGGTTCGAGGCAGGCAGTTTCCTGGTGCTTCGCCCGGGCGACGGCATCACGGTCGCCGCGCCCGTCACCTGCCGCCTGATGCTGCTGGGCGGCGCGACGGCGGATGGCCCGCGCCATATCTGGTGGAACTTCGTTTCCCATTCCGAGGAGCGGATCGAGCAGGCCAAGGCCGATTGGCAGGCCGGCCGCTTCACCGCCGTGCCCGCGGAATCGGAGTTTATTCCCCTGCCCGAGACTTAGCCCCGGCGCGCTTCCAATTCGCGCATGCGACGGAAGGCGGCGTCGAAGGCGTCGCGCCAGAGGCTGTCATAGCCGGCCGGGCGAAGGACCTCGTAGGCGGCGGCCGCCACCCCACCTTCGGTCGCCAGGCCCTTGACGAAACTCTCTCCGGACCGCTCCGGATGGGCCGCCATGATGCGTGCCGCGGCCTCGAAATGGGTCGCGACGATGCGCCGTGCCGTGACGGGGTCGAGCCCGTTGGCGGCAGCCCAATCGGTCGTCCGTCCGACCAGGTCATGGGTCAGTGTGAAGGCCACGGCGAGGGCGGTGACCTGGGCGATCTCCGCCTCCTCGCGCAGCACTTCGACCAGACCCAAGGGGGCGAACAGGGCGGTGGTTTCAGGATCGTCGGGATAGATCGCCGTCGGACTCACACCGATCTCGCAGGAACTCATCGGCATGGAGCGGGTGATTTTCGGCGCCGCCCCGGCCGAGGCCCGCAGCTTGGCGATGGTCGAGCCGGCGCAGGTCGAGACCAGAAGTTGGCCCTCGCGCCAGGGCAGGCCGGCCACGGCCTCGACCGCCTGTGGTGGGCGCACGCAGAGCAAGACGGCATCGGCCCGCGCGACGAGATCGGCATTGTCCCGCGCGACGGAAAGATCGTGCGCCGCCGCAAGGCCTTTCGTTTCGGAGCCGCGGGGCGACAGGATCAGGCGTTGGGGCGAAAGGCCCGCGGCAAGATAGCCGCGCACCAGGGACCCGCCCAGATGGCCGGCTCCCAGAATGCCGATCCGGCCGGGCAGCCGATCGATGGCGCCTGCCGCGCCTTCTTTCGCGGGTGAAGCGGTCATTTCCGTCCTCTCAAACGCAATCGATTCCGGGCGGCACGGTGCCCAGGTGCGCCCCGCGGGTCAAATGCCGCGCTGAGTAAACTCGGAGGCGGTTTCGGTGGCGAGATGCGCGGTTTCTAGCCGGCGCTGCGACGGGGCGCGGCCGGTGCATTGCCTTGGATCAAGGTGCGCCGCCCGCCGGAGGCGCAGTTTCGACCGATCGCCGGGCGTCCAATCCCGCCGCCCCGGAACAGGAAAGAGAGACCAATCGTGAATCATAAACATCGCAAGGTTCTGCATGCGCTGTTCACCCATCCGGTCAGCGCGAATATCGACATGAAGCAGGTCGAGGCCGTGTTCGGCGAGCTGGGGGCGGAGGTCGACAACCGCCACGGCGCGCGCGTCGGCGTCACCCTCAATGGCCATACGGCCGTGTTCCATCATGCCCAGCACGACCTGCCCAAGGGCGAGGTGCAGCAGATCCGCAAATTCCTCGAGGATTGCGGCATCGACCCGGTGCGCGACTACCCGCTCTAGGCGCGCCCCCGCTGGACACGGGGCATGACGGCGAGGCGTGATGGCGGGATGACCGACCGGAACAGGGACTGGGGCGCCTATTACGCGAAGACGGCGGGGCGGCCGCCGCGGGACACGTTGCTGGCCGCCCTCGACCGGTTCGAGGTCGAAGGCGTGACCGGGCAGGCCGTCGATCTTGCCTGCGGCGGCGGGCGCGACACGGTCGAACTGTTGCGCCGCGGCTGGCGGGTGCTGGCGGTGGATGCCGAGCCGGCGGCCAACGTCCATCTACGGGCGCGGGCCGATCTGCCCTCAAGCGGCGTGCTGGAAACCCAGGTCATGCGAATGGAGGATGTGGCGTTGCCGCCTTGCGACCTCGTCAATGCCAGCTTCGCCCTGCCGCTCTGCACGCCCGGTCGCTTCCCCGAGCTTTGGGCCCGCATCATCGCCGCCCTGCGGCCGGGCGGCCGCTTCGCCGGGCAGCTTTACGGCGACCGGGATTCCTGGGCCGGCGATCCGAGCCTGACCCATCACACCCGTGTTGAAGCGGAGGCGTTGTTTGCCAGTTTCGAGATCGAGGCGTTCCGCGAGGAGGAAGAAGACTCGACGACCCCGCGCGGCACCGCCAAGCATTGGCACGTCTTCCACGTGGTTGCCCGCAAGACTGGGTGAGCGAAGGCTCTAGGCCCTCCGCCGCAGCAGGGGGAAGGCGGCGAGGCCGAAGGCGAATCCGCCGAGATGGGCGACCCAGGCAATCGATTCGCCCCCCGGCCCGCCCATCAGGCCGAAGACGATATTCATGACGATCCAGATCGCCGCCACCGGCAGCAGGCGAACCCGCCCGCCCATTGGGCCGGCGGCGGAGAGCAGGCGCAGGCCGCCGCGAATAGACCGCTGATGCCGCCCGAGGCGCCGACCATTGGGACCAGGGCAGCGGGATCGGCGGCCCATTGGGCCAGGGCTCCGGCCAGGCCCGCGGCGAGGAAGAACAGGACCATGCGGCGCGCGCCGGCCAGACGCTCCACCCCGCTGCCGAAGGCCGCCAGGGCGATGCCGTTGATCGCCAGGTGGCCCCAGCCGCCATGCAGGAACTGATGGCTGATGGGTCCCAGGATTTCCTGCCAGTTGAAGGCCGGGGGCAGGACGTAATAGGCGGGCACGAAGGCCAGATTGGTCAAAATCCAGGCATTGGCCCCCGCCGGCAGCAGGTGTCCGTCATCAAAATATTTGGGACCACTGAGCCTGTTTCATAACGGAGGATCTGGCTCATCTTGGA
>JAQCGR010000064.1 GCA_027619995.1 Pseudomonadota bacterium
GGTCAGGCCGATGGCCCAGCTCGTCTGGATGCCGTAGCCGCCCTGGCCGGCGAACCAGAAGAAGCCCTCGGCGTCCGGCGCGAAGCCGACCACCGGGCATTTGTCGGCGACGAAGCTGCGCAGCCCAGCCCAGGAGCGGTTGATGCGCTTGATCTCCAGATTGGTCGCCGTCTGGATCCGGTCGGCGACGATGGCGATATCCATCTCGTCGGGCTGGATGTCCTGGGGCGGCACCGGGGTTTCGTCGGCGGGCGAGCCCAGCACCTGCCCGGCATCGGGCTTGTAGTACCACTGCTCCTCGCAATCGGCGCCCGCCGCCCATTTCGAGATATCCGCCCCGGCGGGCGGATCGAAGACGATGGCGGTGCGCCGCTTGGGCTGCAGGCCGATCTTTCGCGCCCCGGCCAGTTCGGCCACGGGGTCGGCCCAGGCGCCGGCGGCGTTGATGACGACCGGGGCGGCGAAGTCGCCCGCCTTGGCCGTGCGGACATGCCACAGCCCGCCCTTGCGCTCCATGCCGATCACCTCGGCCTCGGTCACCAGGGTGGTGCCGGTCGCCCGTGCCTTCTTGAGATAGCCCATATGGATCGCGTTCACGTCCATGTTGGAGGTCGCCGGGTCATGGGCCGCGACGGCGACATAGTCGCGCTTGAGCGGCGGGCTGGCGGCGATCGCCTCCTCGACGCTGA
This sequence comes from Pseudomonadota bacterium, assembly GCA_027619995.1. GTDB lineage: Bacteria > Pseudomonadota > Alphaproteobacteria > CADEGL01 > CADEGL01 > JABIRQ01. Next base: position 690 of record JAQCGR010000064.1, read on the forward strand.
CTTCCTTGATCGTGTCCGACAGTTCCTGCAGCTCTTCCAGGATGGCGGCCATGGTCGCCTTCTGGTCCTCGCGCCCGACGAAGACCACGCCCATGTCGTGGAGCAGCGGCACATCCGCGAAGCCCGCCGGCGGACGGCGCAGGAAAGGGCCGCTGACCTTGGACATGACGCGCATGATGCGGGGACCGTAATTCTCGGTGAAGATCGCCGCCGAGCGCCCGGTGCTGTGATAGCCGGGCTGGTCCTCGCGTTCGAGGATCACGACATTGTCGCTGTGATCGGTCAGATGATAGGCCAGCGAGGCGCCCGCGATACCGCCGCCGATGATCAGATATTCGCATTCGCGCATGGCGCGTCTCCCTCCCAGGTCGCATCCTGAACTGCTGCTGCATTATGGCCGCACCGGTGGCACGGCGGAAGGGTCGCGGGGGCCGCGTCCGGCGGCTAGAGTATGCGCCGAATCGATTGCGCCAACGATTTCTAGGGAGACCTCCCGCCTTGGACCCCGTCCATCTCAAGGACGAGCACCGGATGCTCCAGGATCAGCTCCGCCGCTTCGTGGCGGAGGAGATCGTGCCCCATGGCGACCGGTGGGAGGAGGAGGAGATGGTGCCCCGCGCGCTGCTGCGCAAGATGGGGGATCTGGGCTTTTTCGGCCTGCGCGTGGCCGAGGAATACGGCGGCTCTGGCATGGACGCCATCGCCACCGTGATCTTCGCCGAGGAACTGGCCCGCTCGACCTTCGGCGGGGTCACCATCACCGCAACGGTCCATTCCGACATGGCCAGTCCGCATCTGTTCAACGCGGGCACGGAAGAGCAGATCCGCCAATGGGCGCCGGGCATCCTGTCGGGCGAGACCATCGGCAGCATCGCGGTGACCGAGGCCGAGGCCGGTTCGGACGTCCAGAATATCCGCACCTCGGCACGGCGCGACGGCAATGGCTGGGTGCTCGACGGCGGCAAGATGTTCATCACCAACGCCGTCCATGGCGAAGTCTATTTCGTCGCCGCGCGCACCGATCCGGACCAGAAGGCGTCGCGCGGGACGAGCATTTTCATCGTCCCCAAGGCGACCAAGGGGGTCGAGGTCGTGCGCAAGCTCGACAAGATGGGCTGGCGCAGTTCCGACACGGCCCAGCTTGCCTTCGATTCGGTCAAGCTGCCGGCCGATGCCCTGCTGGGCGAGGAGAATCGCGGCTTTTACGCGATCATGAAGAATTTCCAGACCGAGCGGCTCTCGGCCGCCGGCATCTATATCGGCGAGATCGATACGGCGCTTCGTATGACCCTGGATTACGTCAAGACGCGCCGGGCCTTCGGCGGCACCCTTTGGGACCAGCAGGCGGTGCGCCAGCGGCTCGCCATGCTGGGGGCCCAGGCCGAGGCGGCGCGCCAGCTCGTCTATCACACCGCCTGGCTCGATTCCCAAGGCGTGGATTGCGTGAAGGAAGTCTCGATGGCCAAGGCCTGGATCGGCGAGTTGGTCAACCAGACCGTCTATGCCTGCCAGCAATTCCATGGCGGCTCCGGCTATATGCGCGGCATGCCGATCGAACGGATGGCCCGCGACGTGCGCATCCATACCATCGGCGGCGGCGCTACCGAGGTCATGCTCGAGGAAGTCGCAAAGCGGATGGAGCCGTGAGCAGCGCCGTGCCGACCGAACAGCGCCAAAGCATCGAAACGCCCTATGGCTGGGCCGTGCTCGCCGTGTCCCTGCCGCTGGTCGTGGTGGGTTATGGCAGCACCCTGCTGCTGCTGGTCTCGCTCAAGCAGATCGCGGTCGAGCTGGACTGGCCGCGCTCGGTGCCTTCGCTTGCCTATGCCTGCAACATGATCGGCATTGGCTTGGGCGGCATCGTCATGGGCTATTGGTCGGACCGCTCGGGGCCGGCGCCCGCCATCATTCTCTCCGCCATCGCCATGCCGGCCGGGCTCTGGCTCGTCTCCATCGTGACCGAACCGTGGCAGGCCTATCTGGCCTATGGCGTGCTGATCGGATTCATCGCCAATGGCGCCCTGTTCTCGCCCCTGATCGCCAACGCGACGCGCTGGTTCGACAAGCGCCGCGGTCTGGCTATCGCCATCGTCGCCAGCGGCCAGGGGGTGGGGGGCACCGTGCTGGCGCCCGTCTTCCGCTGGGTCAACGAGCACAATGGCTGGCGCACGACCTATGAATGGTACGCCCTGGTCGCGCTCTGCCTGATGGCGCCGACCCTGCTGATCCTGCGCCGCCGCGCGCCCCAGCCGCGCCAGAACACGGCAACCCTGGCCAATAGCCGCCAGGCCCTGGGTATGCCGCTGAACAGGGTGCATGCCATGCTGTTCGCGGCCATCATCTGCTGCTGCGTCGCCATGTCGATGCCGCTGGTCCATCTCGTCGCCCATGTCAGCGATCTGGGCTTCACCTATGCCCAGGGCGCGCAGGTCCTGTCCTTGGTGCTCTTCACCAGCCTGTTCAGCCGTCTGGGCCTGGGCGCCTTGTCGGACCGGATCGGCGGCTTCCGCACCCTGCTCACCGGATCCGGCCTCCAGGCCCTGTCGCTGCTGCTCTTCGCGTCGCTCAACGATCTCTGGGCGATCTACGGCATCGCCGTGCTGTTCGGCCTGGGCTTCGGCGGCATCGTGCCGAGCTACGCCATGATCATCCGCGAGATATTCCCCGAACGCGGCGCGGCCTGGCGCATTGCGGTGGTGATGACCGGGGGCACCCTGGGCATGGCCAGCGGCGGCTATGTCGGCGGCGAGATTTTCGATGGCTCGGGCAGCTATGTCGCTGCATTCCTGCTCGGCTTCGCCTTCAATCTCGGCAATCTGGCGATCATCGGCACGCTCTATCGCCGCCATCGCGGTGGAAGGCGGATGGGCGCGCCGGCAACTGCCTGATTCGCGGCCTGATTCGCGTCCCGCTTGTCGGTCGGGCGCCGCCAGCGCTATCGTTGCCGGACCCTGGAGAGGAGTCATGGTCATGACGGCAGCGGAACGCACCCTCAAGCGTCCTTTCAGCGCCTATCACCGGGACCGGGCCATGCCCGTCGATCCGGAGTTGCAGGAGACCGATTGGGGCACGCCCTGCGGCGAATATCTGCGCCGCTTCTGGCAGCCCATCGCCTTGTCCGAGGATCTGGCCGACCGGCCGCTGGCGCTGCGCATCATGGGCGACGACCTGGTCGCCTTCCGCGATGGCTCAGGCGAGGCGGCCTTGCTCGAAAAGCATTGCTGCCACCGCGGCACCTCGCTCGAATTCGGCAAGATCGAGGAGCGGGGCATCCGCTGCTGCTATCACGGCTGGCTGTTCGACCGCGACGGCGCGATCCTGGAAACCCCGGGTGAGCCGCCGGAAAGCCGGATCAAGGACAAAACCTTCCAGGGCGCCTATCCGACCCATGAATTCGCCGGCATTGTCTTCGCCTATATGGGCCCGCCCGAGGAAATGCCCGCCTTTCCCGAATACGATCTCTGGGCGCGGCGCGCGGTCGCGGATTTCCAGCCCTATAAGATTCACAATCCGTGCAACTGGCTCCAGGTCCGCGAGAACGAGATGGATCCGGTGCATATCACCTTCCTGCACACCCGCCATTCGGGGGTCCAGTTCACCCCCTGCTACGGCGCCGTGCCGACGATCGAATGGCGCGAGACGCCGGTCGGCATGATGTATGTCAGCGTGCGCCGCTGGGGTGATTACCTCTATCTCCGCTCCAACGACATGATCCTGCCCAATATCGCCCGGGTCGCGGGCATCGAGGATGCCGAGGGCGAGACCGAGTTCGACCGCCGCTCGGGCGCGACCAACTGGGTCGTGCCGATCGACGACGGCAATTGCTGGACCCTCGGCTGGGACGAGGTCGACCGGCATATCCCCGAAGCGGGGCGCGACGGCTATCTCGACCGCATGGCGCGCGGCGGCGCGGATATGCTCAACCCCAATTCGGCCGGCCAGACGGCCGAGCCGACCTACGAGATGCGCCAGGCGAAACCGGGGGATTGGGACGCCTGGACCAGCCAGGGCCCGGTCACCAGCCATAACCGGGAGCATCTGGGCATGACCGACCGGGGGCTGACCATGTATCGCCGCCTGGTGCGTGACGGCGCGCGCGCGGTCGCGGCCGGCCAGGCGCCCAAGGGCCTGGAGGATGCGGCGAGTGCTGCGCCCCTGCAGACCTTCGCCAACAACACGGTCAAGCGTATCCCGCCCGCGCCGACGGAGGAGGAGGATCGCCTGCTTCGCCTGGAATTCGGCCGCGAGATCACCGACCGGATCATGCGCGGCGAGATCCGCTACACCCCGGCGCAAGCTGCCGAGTAGTGGCCGTCCCGCCCTTCGCCCCGATCCTGGCGGCGGCACGGAAGCGCGCGGGCGGTGAGGCGGCGCTCGCCGCCCTGTTGCCCAAGGCCAACTCGGCCAAGGCCCTGCGCGCGGTGCCGGACGACCGCTATCTCTCGTTGATGAGCCTGCGCATCTTCCGCGCCGGGCTGAAACACGGCCTGGTCGATGCCAAATGGCCGGCCTTCGAGGAGGTCTTCCACGGTTTCGAGCCGGCCCGGGTCGCGGCGATGAATGACGAGGATATCGAGCGGCTGATGGGCGATGCGCGCGTGATCCGCCATCTCGGCAAGCTGCGCTCGATCCCCGCGAATGCCGCCGCCATGCGGGCGATCAGCGCCGAGGCGGGGGGCTTCGGCGCCTGGCTCGCAGCCTGGCCGGGCGCGGATATCGGCGGCCTGCTGGACGAGATGACGGGCCGCTTCAGCCAGCTCGGCGGCAATTCCGGGCCGTATTTCCTGCGCATGGCGGGCAAGGACACCTATGTCATGAGCCCCGATGTCATCAAGGCCCTGATCGGCCTCGGCATCACCGCCAAGAAACCGACCGGCAAGAAGGACCGCTTGGCTGTTCAGGACGCCTTCAATGCCTGGGCCGAGGAGAGCGGATTGCCGCTTTGTCATATGAGTATGATTCTCGCGCGCTCGATCGGCTAATATGCCCGGGTTGTGATCGCTCGAAGCCAGACACTCGACCGCCACGCGGAAGCCCTGCGCACCGCTTTCGCGGAATGCCGCGCGCATACCCTCTCCCTGTTCGAGGATATCGACGACACCCTGTTCCGGACCCAGCCCGATCCGGGTTTCAGTCCGATCGGCTGGCATCTCGGCCATATCGCCCTGACCGAGGGGCTGTGGCTGCTGCGCGACAGCGCGGGCCTGGCCCTGCCCTATCCCGAATACGAGGATTATTTCCACGTCGAGCGCCTGGCCAAGCCGCTGCGCGTCGGCGTGCTTGGCAAGGACGCCGTGCTGGCCTATGGCGAGGCGGTGCGGGCCGATCTCTTCAGGCGTTTGGACGAGGCGCCGCTGGACGATCCGATCGAGTTGCGCCGCTGGCATTTCGTGCTCCAGCACGAGGCCATGCATGACGAGACCATCACCTTCCTGCGCACCCTGCTGGGCGCGCGGCCCGAGGCGCCGGGCTGGCCGCCCTCGAGCCGTCCGCCGGGCGAGGCGATGGTCGAGGTGCCGGCCGGGCGCGTTCTCATGGGCAGCGCCGATTCGGTGGCCATGGACAACGAGCGCGTGCCTTCCAATGTCGCCGTGCCTGGTTTCCGCATCGACGTCTATCCGGTGACCCAGGCGGATTTTTCCGACTTCATGGCCGAGGGCGGCTACCGCCGGGCGGAGTTCTGGAGCGATGCGGGGCGGGCCTGGCTCGAGGCCAGCGGAATCGAGCACCGCCCGCTGCATTGGCGCGAGGGCTGCACCGATCACCCCGTCTCCGGCGTTTCGCTGCACGAGGCCGAGGCCTATGCAAGCTGGGCCGGCAAGCGCCTGCCGAGCGAGGCGGAATGGGAACGCGCGGCGGCGGCTTCCCTCGACGGCGAGGACGATGCGCCCCATCCCTGGGGCCGGGAAGTGCCGGACGGCGAGCGCGCCAATTTCGGCAACGGGGTGCATGGCACGACCAGCGTCACGGCCCAGCCGGGCGGGCGCAGCGCGGCCGGTTGTCTCGACATGCTGGGCAATGTCTGGGAATGGACGGCGACGGAATTTCATCCCTATCCGGGATTCGAGCCCTGGCCCTATCGGAGCTATTCCGAAGCCTGGTTCGACGGCCGGCACCGGGTGCTCAAGGGCGGCAGCTGGGCCAGCCCGCGCTGGCTCCTGCGGCGCAGTTTCCGCAATTTCTACGAACACGACGTGCGCCAGATCCTGGCCGGCTTCCGCTGCGCCGCCGACGCCTGATCCGTCCCGCCCCGATAGATGGCGCAAAGAAAAACGCCCGAGGCGATGCCCCGGGCGTTTCCGTGTTTGCTGTTCTGTCGGCGGCTAGCGGCGGTCACCGAAGAGCGAGAGCAACATCACGAAGATGTTGATGAAGTCGAGATAGAGACGCAGGGCCCCATGCACCGCCTTTTTGGTGCCGATCTCTGCTGAATCGCTTTCCAGATACATGTTCTTGATGTTCTGAGTGTCGTAGGCGGTCAGCCCGACGAAGACGATCACGCCGATGATCGAGATGATGAACTGCATCTGGGTGCTGCCCAGGAACATGTTCACCACGCTCGCGATCACGATGCCGATCAGTCCCATGAACATGAACTGGCCGACACCGGTCAGGTCGCGCTTTGTGCTGTAGCCGTAGAGGCTCATCACGCCGAAGACCGAGGCCGCGATGAAGAAGACGCGGGCGATGCTGGTCGTCGTATAGACCAGCGCGACGGAAGAGAGCGAAGCGCCCATCGCCGCCGCGAACAACCAGAACAGGAGTTGGGTGGTGCCCGCGCTCAGCTTGTTGATGCCGAAGCTGATGACCATGACGAAGGCGAGAGGCGCCAGCATGACCACCCATTGCAGGGGTGAGGCGTAGATCGCCTGGCCCAGCGCGGTAAACCCGGTCGGGTTGCCCGCGCCGTCCCAGGTCACGGCCGTCTGCATCAGGACCAGGGCAACCAGGCCGGTGATCGCCAATCCGCCGGTCATGTAGTTGTAGACCCGCAGCATATAGGCGCGCAGACCCTCGTCGATATCCGCGCGGGCCGCGCCGCGCGTCAGAACACGTCGCTCGATTGCCATTGTTGTCCCTCTACTCCGTTTGAATACTGAAACCCGGCTCAAGATATTGGGCTGCGATACCGAAAATCAACTGTTTGCGGGCGGATTTCCACCTGTCTTCCGGCAGTATAGCAGATGGTTGCGGTTAAGTCGGAAACGCCGCCGCACGGCGGGATCGAAAATATCCTTGGCGGCCAGGACCTCCGATTCCAGGCCGGCTTCGGCCAAACGCTCGGCCATGTCGTTGCCGTATATGCGGAAATGGAAGGGATGGCCGAAGGCTTCCAGCCGCCCTTCCGGCGTGTCGATCGAGGAATCCTCGTAGGTCGGCTTGTCCGGATCGTAGGGGACCATGATCACGGCCCAGCCGCCGGGGCGCAGGACCCGGCCCAGTTCGCGGATCGCGGGCCGGTCGTCGCGAATATGCTCCAACACATGGGATGAGAGGATAACGTCGAACTGGCCGTCCTCGAAGGGCAGGGTCTTGATGTCTGTCTCGACATCGGCGAAGGCGTTGAACCGGTCGATGGTGACATAGCCTGCGCCATGAATATCGCGAAAGCGGTCCTCCATGCAGGGCTCGGGCGCGGTGTGCAGAACCCGGGCCGGGCGCGTCATGAAATCCGTATGCTCGGCGAGATAGAGCCAGAGAATGCGGTGGCGCTCGACGGAACCGCAGGACGGGCATTGGACATTGGGGCGGTTGTCCAGGCCGAAGGGCAGGAAACGGTCCGCCTGCATGCCGCAGATCGGGCATTCGATATCGCTGGCAACTGTGCCGGCCGGCGAGGTGTTACCCGGCGCGGCATTCGGCAGGTCGTCGCAAAGCGCGTCCTCGCGATAGACCCGGCGGTAGGCTTCCTCCTCCGTGATCTCGTCGTCGACGACGCCGCGGAGAAAGCGCTTGAGGTTCAGTCCGAAGGGCATGGCTTGGAATGCGTCCGTTTCTCCTAGAAGAGAGCATAGGGCGTTAGTCGTTACGCAGTAGGGGGGCCGGCTTGCGGGCCAGCGCGCGCCAGGTGCCGACGAAGCCTGCGAAGAGGGTGATCGCCGTGGCGATCAACGCCACCGCCGTCACCGCTTCGGGCGCGAAACGCCAAGGTATGCGCATGGCCTGGGTCGTGAGGGCCCAGCCGGCGGCGCTTCCCAGGGCGACCGCGATGATCGCCGTGGCCAGGCCGAGCAGCCCGTATTCCAGAAGATAGGCCTTGAGCACATCGGCCCGGGTCGCGCCCAGCACCTTGAGAACCACGGCGTCATAGACCCGGCGCCTGTGTCCTGCGGCGACCGCCCCGGCCAGCACCAGGATGCCGGCCAGCAGGGTGACGCCGGCGGTGGCGCGCACGGCCAGGCTGACCTTGTCCATGATGCCGGCGATGGCATCCAGCGCGTCACGCACCCGGATTGCCGAGACATTGGCGAAACGGTCGGCGACCGCGCGCTCCAGGGCATCTTCCGCCGCAGGGTCGCGGGCATAGGCGGTGGCGATATGGGTCTGGGGCGCGGCCTCGAAGGTGCCGGGGGCGAAGACGAAGAAGAAATTGATGCCCAGTTCGGACCAGTCGATCTCGCGCAGATTGGCGATACGGGCCTCGAATTCCCGGCCCAGCACATTGACCGTGATGGTGTCGCCGATGCCCAGGCCCATGCCCTCCGCCGCGCGCTGATCGAAGGAGACGAGCGGCGGGCCGTCGTAATCGGCCGGCCACCAGTCCCCGGTGACGAGATGCAGATTCTCCGGCTGTTCGGCGGCATAGGTGACGCCCCGATCGCTGCGCGTGACCCATTTCACGTCGTCGTCGATCACCGCCTCGTCGCTCGGGACGCCGCCGATGCGGACCAGACGGCCGCGCAGGGCGGGCACGCGTTCCATCCGCTCGATCCCGGGAATGGAATGGACCGTCGCGTCGAAATCCGCCACCTGATCGGGCTGGATATCGATGAAGAAGAAGGACGGGGCGAGATCCGGCATCCGCTCGCGCACCTGGCCGTCGACGCTGGCCTGGACCAGGACCACGGCGACCAGGACGGTCAGGCCGATGCCCAGGGAGACGACGACGCTGGAGGTCGGCGCGCCCGGCCGGTGCAGATTGGCGAGGGCCAGGCGCAGGCTGGGTCGGCCCGCCAGGCGGCCGGGCTTGGCGCCGGCCCGCTTTGCCACAAAGGCGGTCAGGGCGGCGGCGGCGCGAAACATCGCCAGCGCGCCCGCTGCGCCGATGGCGAAGATGGCGGTCAGCCAGCGGTCGTCCGATGAGGCCACGGCCAAGGCGATCAGCGCGAGGGCGCAGAGGCCTGTCGCGGCGAGGTCGCGCCAGGCCGGCCACCGCGCGGAGGGCGCGACGAGATCGCGGAACAGCGCCGCGCCCGGCACCCGGGGCAACCGGGCGAGGGGCCAGAGCGAGAAGGTCAGCGTGGTCAGCAGGCCGAAGCCGGCGGCCAGGGCCACCGGGCCGGGATAGACCGCCAGCTTGGCCGCGACCGGCAGATTCTCCGCCAGGACGCCGGACAGGGAGAAGGGTATGGCGATCCCGATGGCGAGACCGATGACGGTGCCGAGCAGGGCCAGGGCCAGGATCTGGAACAGATAGATGCGGAAGACCAGTCCGTTCGGCGCGCCCAGGCATTTGTAGGTCGCGATGGTCGCGGTCCTTGCATCGAGATGGCTCTTGACCGCACTGGCCACACCGACTCCGCCGACCAGCAGGGCCGTGAAGCCGACAAGGGTCAGGTAGACCGCGATATGGCCCATGAAATGACGCATGCCGGGGGCGGCGTCGCTCAACCCGCGGAGCCGCCAGGCGGCGTCGGGAAAGGCTGTGTGCAGGTTCTCGATCCAGGCCCCGGTATCGGCGTCGGGGGCCAAGCGGACCCGGTGGTTGTAGCGCACCATGCTGCCCGGGCGGACCAGTTCGGTCGCGGGCAGGGCGGCGGTGGCGATCATCGCGCGCGGACCAAGGGTGAAGGCCGAGGTGCCGCGATCCGGCTCGTGCTCGATCACGGCGCGCAGTTCGAATTCGGCCTCGCCGATGCGCAGCCGGTCGCCGAGGGCGATGTCGAGCCGGCGCAGCACGCCGGTATCGACCGCCGCGCCAAAGACGCCGCCGCGCTCCGCCAAGGCTTCGGCCAGCGGCATGGCGGGGGCCAAGGTCATCGCGCCGTAGAGCGGATAGGCGGCGTCGACGGCCTTCAGTTCGACCAGGACGGGACGTGCGCCGGCGCCTTCCGCTTTCGGGGGACGGGCCATGGCGCGCATTTCCGTGGTCGAGGCCAGGCTGCCGCTCTGTCCGAGCCAGGCCAGGGCTTCCTCGGGCACAGGGTAGAGGCGCTGGCTGATCTCGACATCGCCGCCCAGGATCGGGCGGGCATCGGCGGCGATGCCGCGCTGCACGGCGAGCGAGACGGAGCCGACCCCCGCGATCGCGGCGACGCCCAGGGCCAGACAGGCGACGAAGACGCGAAACCCCTTGAGGCCGCCGCGCAGCTCTCGCCGCGCCAGGCGCAGGGCGAGCCGGTTCAAGAGGGCATGCCCCCATCGGTGATCCGGCCGTCCTTCATCCGCACGACCCGGCCGCAGCGCGCCGTCAGGTCCGGATCATGGGTGATCAGCAGCAAGGTCGCGCCGATCCTCTCCTGCATCGCGAACAGCAGGTGGATCACCGCCGTGCCCGTCTCGCCGTCCAGATTGCCCGTGGGCTCGTCGGCCAGCAGCAGATCCGGCTCGGTCGCGACGGCGCGGGCCAGGGCCACACGCTGCTGTTCGCCGCCGGAAAGCTGGCCGGGATAATGCGTGCTGCGGTGGGACAGGTCGACTTCGTCCAGCGCGGCCGCGGCCCGGTCGAAGGCGTCGCGCCGCCCGGCGAATTCCAGCGGCACGGCGACATTCTCGAGCGCGGTCATGGTCGGCACCAGATGGAAGGACTGGAAGACGATACCGATGCGGTCGCGGCGGAAGAGGGCCAGGTCATCCTCGTCCATCTCCGCGAGATCCTGGCCGGCGATGCGCACCAACCCGCTGCTGGGCCGCTCCAGACCGGCGGCGATCATCATCATCGTGGACTTGCCCGAGCCCGAAGGGCCGACCACGCCGATCCGTTCTCCGGGCGCGACCTTGAGATCAATTCCGCGCAGGATATTGACCTCGCCCGCTCCGCTTTCCAGTGTCAGGGCTATGGAAGACAATTCAACGATCGGCACAATGATCGGCTCAACGATCGGCACGCCGGATGCGGCATCGCGCAGGGCATCGGACTTCTGGGGCGGCGTGTGCGACGGAGTCATGGCTTTCCTTGCCCGATGGGTTCCCTGGCGATATTGGCACACTGGCGCGGTTGTCAACGCCGGCCTGCTGATTCTCGCCCTTGCTGCTCCTGCCCCGGCGGCGAAAGTGCCGAAGCTGGTCCTGATCGGCGACAGCCTGGTCGCCGGTTACGGCCTGCCCGAGACCGAAGCCTTTCCCGCCGCCCTGGAACGCGCCCTGGCGGCGGCGGGGCATCCCACGACTGTGGTCAATGCCGGGGTTTCCGGCGATACCTCGGCCGGAGGTCGGGCACGGCTGGCCTGGATCCTCGCCGATCGACCCGATGCCGCCCTGGTCGAACTGGGCGCCAATGACGGGCTGCGCGGTATCGATCCTGCGGAAACCCGGACGAACCTCGGTTCGGTCCTGGCCGAATTATCGGCGGCGGATGTGCCGGTCCTGCTGACCGGGATGTATGCTCCCCCCAATCTGGGGCGGGAATATGGCGCGGCGTTCAACGCGCTCTATTCCGATCTGGCCCAGGTGCATGGGGTGGCCTTCTATCCCTTCTTCCTCGAAGGCGTGGCGATGGAGCCAGGGCTGAATCAGGCCGATGGCATCCATCCCAATGCGGCGGGGGTCGATCGCATCGTCGAAGCGATCCTGCCCTATGTTCTGGGGCTCTTGGCCGAGGTGGCGCTGGCCGCGGAGGATTGAGCGGCGCGCAGATTGCTGCGCCAGGCGCACCATTGGCGCCACATCTCCCGATAGGCGGATTCGAGTGCGGTGGTGAAGCCCGGCCCGTCGAGCA
>JAQCGR010000065.1 GCA_027619995.1 Pseudomonadota bacterium
CCGCCGCGCCCAGCCCCGGCGCCTGGATCCGCTCGATCAGCAGCTTGCCCAGTTCCAGCAGCGCAGGCTCCTGCTTCACCGCACCGCCGCCGAGGAGAACCTCCGCGCCGGGACGGCCTTCCGAAGCCGCGCGCAGACCTTCGACGATCTCCTCGCGTGTCGCGCCGCAGACCGCCGCCCGATGCCCGTAATGCTCGCGGCCCAGAAGCAGGGTCGCGGAAAGCGCGGCGAGGTCCACATCCGGTCCGCGCGCGAGCCATTCGGCCAAGTCGCCGCAACGGCGGCGCAGGACCGCCTCGCTATGGCCGGAGACGAAAAAGGCCAGAGCCGGTTGCCGGCGGCTTGTCGGCGCAAACGCCGCAGGCCCTTCCTCGACCACGACATGGGCATTGGTCCCGCTGAAACCGAAGGCGCTGATCGCCGCCCGGCGCGGTCCGCCACCTGTGGGCGCGGGCCAGTCGCGCGCCTCGCGCACCACATCGAAGGGCAGCGCGGCGAAATCAATATGTTCGTTCGGCGCGTCGAAATGCAGCGACGGGGCGAGGCGGCCCGCGCGCAACATCAGCACGGTCTTGATCAGTGCGGCCATGCCTGCCGCTTCCATGGCATGGCCGATCATCGACTTCACGCTGCCGATCGAGCCCCGCCAATCCGGCGGCAGCTTGCCCGCGAAGGCATCGGTCAGGGCCGCCGCCTCGATCGGGTCGCCCAGTTTGGTGCCGGTGCCATGGGCCTCGATATAGGAGATGCTGGCCGGGTCGATCCCCACCTTTGCATAGAGTTCGCTCAGCAGCCGGGTCTGGGACGGCGCGCTCGGCGCGGTCAGGCTGCTGGTGCGCCCGTCCTGGTTGATCGCGCTGGCGCGGATCACACCATCGATCCGGTCGCCATCGGCCAGGGCGCGATCCAGGCGCTTCAGCACGACCGCACCCACCCCCTCGCCCGGCACGAAGCCATCGGCCCCGTTGTCGAAGGCACGGCAGCGTCCGGTCGGCGAGAGCATTCCGGCCCGCGACAGGGTCAGATGGGTGTGCGGTGTCGCCATCAGCGCCACCGCTCCGGCGACGGCGGTTTCGGATTCGCCGTTGCGCAAGGATTCGCAGGCCAGATGCAGGGCGACCAGGGCGGAGGAACAGGCCGTATCGACCGTCAGGGTCGGCCCCGTCGTGTTCAGGTGATAGGCGAGACGCGCCGGCAGGATGGCGGTGGCATTTCCGGTGAAGGCCTGGGCGTTGCGATCTTCCGCGCCCAGGTTGTTGAAATAGTCGCCCGCCTTGCAGCCGACAAAGATGCCCAGCGACGTGCCGTCAAGCGCGGCGCGGGTCAGGCCCGCATCCTCCAGCGCTCGCACCGCCTCCATCAGGAACAGCCGGTGCTGGGGATCGGTCAGTTCGGCCTCGCGCGGCGACATGCGGAAATAGGCCGGATCGAAAGCATCGATGCGCGACAGGAAGCCGCCCCATTTCCCGCTGCTCCGCCCCGGCGCCGCCAGGTCCGGGTCGTAGAACCCATCCAGCGGCCAGCGTGACGCCGGGATCTCCCCGACCGCGTCATGGCCGCTTTCGAGATTGCGCAGGAACGCATCCAGATCGTCGGCACCGGGAAAGCGTGCGCTCATCCCGATAACGGCAATAGGCGCGAATGCCTCGCGCGCCGGACCGGCCCGCGATCCGTTCGATCGCGCGACCGCAGCGATCGCGGGCGGCTCAGCATCCGCGCTCGGAACCGCCATCGGTTCTCCGGGCCGACTCTCCGGTTTCGCATCGCCCAGGCATTGGGGAAAGGCTTCCGCGAGATGCGCGGTCAGACGCCGGGCGTCGGGATAGTTGAACAGATCCGTCGCGCGCAGGGTCACGCCGAACCGGTCATTGAGATGGCGCACCACCGCCACGGCCAGGATGCTGTCGATGCCCAGACCGGCGAAAGGCAGGGCCGCGTCGAAACCGGCATCCGGCAGTTCGACCGCCGTCGCGACCTCAGCAATGACCCGCCTCTCCAGAGCCGCGATGCGATCCCTGTCGTCCCCAATCCGTGGATCGGTCGCCCGGGCAGCCGAGGCCGCCGGGGACGCCGCCGCCGGCCGAGCAGTAGCCGGTCGAGCGTCCTCCCGCTGCGCGGTTTCGATAAGCGCGAGACCCGCGCTCTCCGCCACGATCACCCGCATGCCGTCCACCGCCGGGTCCGTGGCCGGACCGGGCAGCACCCGTGTCTGACCGAAACCGGCATCGGCCAGCGCGCCGCGCCAGCCATCCGCCGACAGCAGCGGCGCATGGGGCAAACGCAGGTCGTCCTCCGCCAACCACCAGCCGTCGAGCAGGCCGAAGGTGAAGGTCGTAAAAGGCTCGGCCGTTACCGCCTCGTTCACGACCAGCCAGCCGCGCGGGCGCAGCAGCCGGGCGGCATGGCCCAGGCTGCGCGCCATACGCCGGGTGGCATGGAGGACATTGGCGGCAAGAACCAGGTCGGCAGCGCCCGTTGCGAAACCCTGCCCGGCCGGATCCTCCTCGATATCCAGCGTCCGGGTCGTGAACCACGGCCGACCTTCACCGAAACGCCGTGCCGCCGCCTTCACGAAGCCCGGCGAAAGATCGGTGAAGGCGTAATCGAGCCGCAACCGCCCGGCGAAAGGGGCAAGGGCGACGAGAACCGCCTCGGTCGTGCCGCCGCTGCCCGCGCCGATCTCGACGATGCGCAGGGCCTCTTCTCCGCCGTCGAGCGCCGCCTGGGCCCGCGCGGCCACCGCCGATGCCGCCTGGGCGTTGAACCAATCCGACGCCGGATTGCCGCGATAGACGCTCTGGATCGAGTCGGGCGAGCCATCGGGGAACAGCACCTCGGTCGCTTCGAGTTCCCCCGTCAGAACGGCGGGCAAGGCGTCGAGGCAACGATCCAGCAACGCCGCTTCCGCACCCATCGCACCGGCATCAACGGTGTGTCCGCCGGCCGTCGCATCGGAAGCACCGTCAACCGCCTGCCAGGCGCCTTCGCCTTGCGGGACAATCAGTCCAGCTGCAGCGAGATGCGCGAGGGCGGCATCGAGAAAGCGCCGATGGCGCGGCACGACATCGAAGGCCGCCGCGATTTCATGGTCCTCGTGCCGCATGCCCGGATCGCGGAACAGGCCGCGCTCGCGCAGAAGATCGAGGAACCGCGTGACGGCATGGCGATTGACCGCCTCGAAATCGGCGCGGGCGCGGGCGACCAATCCTTCTTCGTCCGGCGCGGGGGCGAGGGCGCGGACAGCGTCGAAACGGGACGGCGCGGCCGGGCCGGTTGCCTCGAAACCCGCACCCTCCTCGATTCCGGCGAAAGGCCACATGGCGGGGTCGAGCCTCAGCGCCGCGACCTGGACCGCCGGCCCCGCCACGATACGCGAGAGGGCCGCGGCCCCATCCGCGACCGACAGGCCGGTGGCGCCCTGTTGACGCAGCGCCGCGCGAACCGTCTCAATCGCGAGTTCGCCGACATCCCAGAAACCCCAGTCGATCACCCGCAACGGCCAGGGCGCATCCGCTGCGAGCCCATGGGCGCGGGCCGCGGCGGCCGCGCAGGAAGCAGCGTAATGGGCGCGACCCGTATTGCCCGCATAAATCTGCGCCGAGGAGAAAACGACGAAGGCGTCGAGCGCCCGGTCTCGCACAGCCTCGGCCAGTGTCTCGAGCCCCTCGACCTTCGGCCCCCAAACCGCGGCCAGATCCGCTTCCGAAAGGGCGGACAACGCCCGCTCGCCATAGGAGACCGCGCCGTGGATGACGAGATCGAGTCCGCCGAAGAGCCGGACCGCCTCGGCCACCGCCGCGCGGATCGAGCCCGCGTCGGTCACGTCGCCACGCAGATAGACCGCCTCGCCGCCCGCGTCGGCTGCGGCCTGGATCGTATCCGCGATGGCCGCATCCGCCGCCCGCCGGCCGACCAGGGCCACCCGCGCATGCGCCTTGCGCGCCAATTCGACCGCCAGTTCCCTACCGACCTGCCCGCCGCCGCCTGCGATCAGCACGCGCAATCCTTCGCGCAACTCGGCAGCCTCGGACGACAGGGTGAGCGGATGAAGCACCCGCCGGAATCCGGCACCGCCGCGCAGGGCGAAATCGGGAACAGGATTGCCGCAGGGCATAGCAAGCACGCCCGCGATATCCTCATCCGAGTCCAGATCGATGCACGCGGCTTCCGTCCCCGGCCATTCGTGCAAGGCCGAACGAAGGAAGGCGCTCATTCCCGCCTGAAGCGTCTCGATATCCTCGCCCGGCAATACGGCGTGGCCGCGTAGGGTGACGAGGCGCAGGCGCAAGCTCGCCACTGCCTCTTTGCGCGCGCGGCCCAGGCTTTGGAGCAACCGCATCATATCCGCTAAGGCATCCCCGCCGCCCGGCAGCAGGACGATGTCGTCCGGGGCATCCGCTGCGGCCTCAACCGCTTCACTCCAGGACAAGATCCGCGTCACCCGGCTTTCGACCAACCGTTCGGCCGCACCCTTGCGCGACGCATCGGCCACGATCCAGGCAGTGCCGGCGCGATCCTCCACGACCGCATGCAGCGGTATCCGCCGCCAGCGCGGCAGGAAAAGGAAATCGCCCGCATCGCCGGCCCCGCCTGCATCCGGCGCCACCGCCACGGGCAAAGGCGCTTGCATCGATCTGTCGAAGACGATCGGCGTGACCCAATAGCTCTGCCGTTCGAAGGGATAGGTCGGCAGCCCATGCAACCGTCTCGGCGGCGCGGTTTTTCGCAGCGCCCGCCAGTCGACGGACTCCCCGGCCAGGAATCGCTCCTCCGCCGCGACCAGGTCGGCGGGGCCTTCGGCCGGCGAAACCTCGCCCGCGAGAAAGGCGGATAGCCCCTCCTCCACCGCGCCGAGATCGGCGGCGATGAAGGCCAATCGTTCCGAAAACACCGTCCGCCCTACTTGGAGGGTATGGGCAAGGGCCGCAACCCCACCGGCCGCCAATCCACCGCCACCCTTGATCCCGACCAGATCACGCGCCAGGGCCGCGATGGTGCCACTCCGTCCGATCAGGTCGCTCGCCAGCGGCCGCCCGAGTCGGGATTCGATATCGACCTGCCAAGCGGCCAGTCGCGCCCCGGAGAGGCCAAGCCCCACCCAGTCCTCTTCGGCATCGATCGCCGCCGCCTCGACACCGAGAACCCGTCCCGCCGACTCAGTCAAAATCGCTATCAGTTGCGCGGAAGGAGGCGCAGCCAACCCCGGTGCGGCTGCCTCCGACGCACTGTCCTGAGTCTCAATCCATTGCCTGAGGTCCCGGGCGCGTTGCTTGAGGGCGTCCTTGCTGCGCGCGGAGAGGACGATCAGTTCCGGGCCGACGGTCGTCGATGGTTCGTCCACCCGTTCGGGCGCCTCCGCCACCAGCAGATGCGCGTTCGTGCCCCCCGCCCCGAAGGACGACAGCCCCCCGATCCGACGGGAAGTCGTTGTCACCCATGCGCTTCGCCTCGTCTGCACCCGGAACGGCGTGCCATGAATCGCCAGATGCCGGTTCTGCGGCTCCGCATGCAGGCTCGGCGCGAGTTCCCGGGCTTCAAGCTGCAGCAGCAGCTTTGTCAGGCCCGCAATCCCCGCCGCCGACTCCAGATGCCCGATATTCGATTTAACCGAACCGAGGGCGCACCAGGGCTCGCTCGCCGTCTTGCCGAAGGCCGCCTTCAGGCCCTCGACCTCGATCGGGTCGCCCAAGGCCGTTCCCGTCCCATGCGCCTCCACATAGCTGACCTCTTCGGGGCGCACTCTGGCTTCCGCCAGAACGCTTTGGATCAGGTCCGCCTGGCGCTCCGCCGAGGGCACCGTGTAGCCCGCCGTCTTCCCCCCATGGCTCACCCCGCTCCCCAGGATCACCCCCCGGATCGGGTCGCCGTCCTCTATGGCTTTCTGGAGCGGCTTCAGCAGCGCAACGCCCACACCTTCTCCGGGCACATAACCGTCGCCGCCATCCCCGAAGGCCCGGCACTTGCCGTCCCGCGACAGCATCCTGCCCTGGCCCAGGAACTGGTACTTCGAAGGATGCAGGGTCAGGTTCACCCCGCCCGCGAAGGCCAGCTCGCATTCCCCCCGCCGCAGGCTCTCGATCGCCAGATGCAATGCCGTCAGCGACGACGAGCACGCCGTGTCCAGGCTCAGGCTCGGCCCATGCAGGTCCAGCACATGGCTCAGCCGATTCGCCACCGACGAGTTGAACGACATCGGCTGCAGCCAGTTCCCCGCCTGCGCCGCCGCCAGCCCGTAGAGTTGGTACTGGCTCCACATCACCCCGGCATAGACCCCGACCTTCCGGCCCTTTACCGAATCCCGCGACAGCGCCCCGTCTTCCAGCGCCGCCCAGGCCGTCTCCAGGAACAGCCGCTCCTGCGGGTCCATCACCTTCGCTTCCCGCGGCGAGATCCCGAAGAACAGCGGGTCGAACAGGTCGATCCCCTCCAGGAACCCGCCCCAGCGCGACCAGCTCGTCCCCGGCACCTCTCCCTCGGCATCGAAATACGCCCGGTGGTCCCAGCGCTCCGGCGGCACCTCGCTCACCCCGTCCACGCCCTCCGCCAGGTTCCGCCAGAAGGCCCGCAGATCCGCAGCCCCCGGATAGCGTCCCGCCAGCCCGATTACCGCGACGGCGTCGGGCTCGATTGCGCCTGCGGCGGGCGTGACTGAGGGTTTTACCGGTTCTGGATAGGAAGCCGCGGTCTTCGCCGCACGCGGCGGCTCGACTTCCAGCGCCGATCGCAGTCGTTCCGCTTCGCCATGCAACACCACCAGATGCGGCGCGTCCTGGCCCAAGGCCGCGCCAAAGGCCGTCAGACCGGACTCCGTGTCCAGCGGCACCAAGCCGTGGCGCGCGCGCAGGCTCTCGGCATCCTCGGCGCTATCCGACGCCATGCCCCGGTCCCAGAGCGGCCAACCCAGGGTCAGACTGCGTCCCGGCCCGCTCCGCTCCGCCGCGAAGCCGGCCAACCAGCCATTGGCGTAGCCATAGGCGCCCTGGCCGGCATTCCCCAGGCTTCCCGTCGCCGAACCGAACAGCACGAACCAATCCAGCGGGTCGTCCCGCGTAAGTTCGTCCAGATGTCTCGCACCCGTGATCTTGGGCGCCAGCACCTCTTGGACCTCCGCCTCGCTCGTCCGGCCCGCCAACCCATCGCGCAGCACACCGGCCGCATGGATCACCCCCGTCAGCAGGCCTAGACGCGCGCGCAGGCTGTCCAAGGCCGTCTTGAGCGAATCCCGGTTCGTCACATCGCCCCGCGTGAAGGCGATGCCTTCGGCTTCGAGGCCCTTCGCCAAGTCGGGATCGGGCGCGCTGCGGCCGATCAGGCCGACCTTGGCGCCCCGCGCCACCAGGGCCCGGGCGAAAGTCAGGCCCAAACCACCCAGGCCCCCGGTGATCGCCCAGACTCCGCCCTCGGGCAGAGCATGGGCCGCCGCGCTCGTCTCCGCGAAGCCCGCTTCCTCCCGCAAACCGTCCCGGTAGCGTACGGCCCTGAAACCTGAGGCCGCCCGGCGCAGTTCCGCGATCATCCGTTCCGGGCTCGCGCCCTCCAGCGCGGCCAGCCGCAGGCCCGGACGCTCCCGCGCCACGCTCGCCAGCAGCCCCGCAACGCCCTGACCTTCCGCACCGCCCTCATGGGCCGCAATCAGGGTCGCCTCGCGCGGCAGCGCGCCCGCCAGTGTCAGAAGATCGGTAACATCCACCTCGCCCGACCAAGCGAACAGCGCCGCCGTGGCCTCATCGGGCGTGTCCGTTCGCGTACCCGGCCAGGAGGCCGCGACCGCATCGCTTCCCCGTCCTCGCGCCACCAGCGCACCCGGCGCCGCAGCGTCTGGGCCCAGCGCCGCCTCCCGCCACACCGGGCGCAGGTACAACGTCTCCACAGGCGACCGCGTGGCCAGCGTAACAGTCGCCGGCTCGGACACCGCGCCGCCCGACGCGAGCAACCCCTTCACGCCCGCCCGGTGCTCCTCCCACAGATAGCCGGCAAGGCTCCGCACCGTGCTCCGCTCGAACAGCAGGGTCGGATAAAGCTCCGACCCCAAACCCCGCTCCAAGAAACGCACAGCCTCCAGCAGATCCGTGCTGTCCAGGCCCAGATCGTAAAACCCGGTCTCAAGGTTCTCGGCACCGACCGTTTGGCCCGTCACCGAGGCGAAATAGGACGAAAGGAATGTTTCGACGGCAGCCTGGCTTGGGATCGGTGCGCCGTCCCCGACCGGCGCGGGCGATACGGGCATCGCCGGCCGCTTGGCCTTCCCGGGAAGAGCGCGTTTGGCGGGCGGCGTCAGGCCGGCGGCGTTCCGGATCTGTTTGGCGCAGAGCCGCTCGACCTTGACCAGGGCCCGGCCACTCGAATCGCATAGCGTGTAGTCGTGGAAGAGGAGATCGCCGCCTTCGTCATTCGCAGGATCATGAATCACCCTCACAAGAACGTGGCCTTCGACCGGGCCCGCCAGGGTCACCCGTTCGATGGAAAGCGGGATATAGGGTTTGGTGATCCGCGCCGGATCGCGGAAGACAAAGGGCACGAGGGTCGCGGTGTCGAGCACCGCCGGATGGACGATATAGTCGGCTTCGTATTCGGCCGCTTCCGGCGTCAAGGTCAGGCTCGCTTCGGCAGCGCTCGCACTCTTGCGGATCTCGCCCGTCATCCGCATCCGCGCCGCATGGGCGATCTCGACCGCGCGGGCGCGGCCATAGACCTCGTCCATCGCCAGCACGGCCGCAACCTTCCCATCGAACGGCGTCGAACCAGCGGCCTCGTCGCCCGCCCATCCGAAATGGATGCGGCAGCGGAAATTCTCGCTCCACACGGCTTCGCTGCGATCCTCGATCCGGCTGCGCGCGACCACCTCCCATACATCGGCGCTTGCGGTCGCCTCGATGACGATGCGCCGGGTCTCGCCCTCGGCCAGGGCGACGGCCTCGGAGAACAGCACGTCGCGGATTTCGACCCGCGTCGGGTCGTAGCCCTTGGCGTCCAGCAACCGCCAGACCATGTCGAGGAAGGCGACTCCGGGCATGATCCGCACGCCATGGACCCGGTGATCCGAGACCACGAAATCCTCGGCCTGGAGCCGCGTCGCGAAGCGCAGAACCTCGGTCATTCCGCCGCCTCCGCCGGAATTTCCTCTAGCGCCAGCACGGGCCGACGTGCCGCTGCCACCGCCTCATCGCCCCAGAGAGTCGGCGGACCGAAGTCACCTCGATCGATCCAATAGGATTTTCTATCGAAGTGCTGCGGCGGGAAAGCCTGTCTCGCGGCGGCTTTGGGGTCGATCCCCGCGTCGCTGACCACCAAATGCACATTCGTCCCCCCGAAGCCGAAGGACGACACTCCCGCGCGCCTGACGCCGTCCTTCGGCGCCCAGGGTTCCGCCGCCGTCACCGGCCGCAGCGCCGAGCGCCCGAAGGCGAAGCGCGGGTTCGGCGTCGCGCAATGCAAGGTCGGAACGAGTGTCCCCCGCTCGACCATCAACACGACCTTGATCAGGCTCGCGATCCCCGCCGCGCTTAGCAGATGCCCGATATTCGTCTTCACGCTGCCGACCCCGCAGCGGCCGGTCTCTGCCGTGGCCTGCCCTGTATCTCCCAGCGCCCGGCCCAAGGCCTTCAGCTCGATAGGATCGCCGATCAGGGTCCCTGTGCCATGCGCCTCCACATAGCTCACGCTCTCGGGTGCCGCTTCGGCCCGCACCAGGGCCGCCCGGATCACCGCCTCCTGCGCCTCCGGGTTCGGCGTCGTCAGTCCCATCGTCCGGCCGTCGTTGTTGACCGCACCCCCCTCGATCACCGCCAGAATCCGGTCGCCCGCGGCGATGGCTGCGTCCAGTCGGCGCAGCAGCACGACACCAGCGCCCTCGCCCGGCACGAAGCCGTCCGCACCCGCGTCGAAGGTCCGGCACCGACCCCTTGGACTCAGCGCCTGCCCCGCGCTCAGGCCCAGATAGGGCGTCTCGTCCAGCAGCAGGTCCACGCCCCCCGCCAGGGCATAGTCGCTCTCCCCGTCCAACAGGCTGCGGCAGGCCAGATGCACTGCCGTCAGCGAGGACGAGCAGGCCGTGTCCACCACCAGATTCGCCCCGTGCAG
The DNA here is from genome assembly GCA_027619995.1 of Pseudomonadota bacterium. Lineage (GTDB taxonomy): Bacteria > Pseudomonadota > Alphaproteobacteria > CADEGL01 > CADEGL01 > JABIRQ01. The sequence goes on from JAQCGR010000065.1 coordinate 10,081, forward strand.
GTCCAGGCAATGCGCCACCTGCGCCGCGATGAAGTTCTGGGCGCTCCCGGTCAACGCCCGTTTGCGCCGGGTCGCCGCCCGGCGCCCGTAATCCCCCATCCGCGCGCCCAGGAAGACCCCCGTCCGCGAGCCCTTCAGGTCTTCGTCCCGGTAGCCGCCGTGACGAAGGCATTGCACCGAGACTTCCAGGGCCTTGCGCACCAGCGGATCGAGGCTCGCCGCATCTTCCTCCGGGATGCCGAAGTAGCCGGCATCGAACAGCGCGACATCCTCGATGAAGCCGCCCCATTTGCTGACGCTCCGTCCCGGGCCGCCCTCGGGGTCGTAGAGCCGGTCGACAGGCCAGCGATCCTCCGGCACCTCACGGATACTGTCCACGCCGCCCGCCAGATTCGCCCAGAACGCCTCCGCGTCCGCCGCCCCCGGCAGATCGCAGGCCAACCCGATCACCGCGATCCGCCGGTCCGGGCTCGCAGCCGGCTGGACGGTGGGCGAGGCCGGGCTTGGCCGGGGAGCGGCATGAATGGGGGTTGCGTGAGGCATGGAGGGCGTGGGCACTCCGCCTGGCGCACCGTGTTCCGGCTCCAGATGCGCCGCCAGGGTTGCCAGGGTCCGGTGTTCCAGCAGCAAGCCCGGCTCCAACTTGGTCCCCAGACCCCCTTCCAGCGCCACGACCAGATCCGCCAGCAGGATCGAATCGACCCCGTAATCCTCGAACCGCCGATCCGGGTCCAGTTCATCCGCCGGCAGCCGCAGCTCCCGTGCGAACACATCCGACAACCAGGACAACATGCCGGCGGATGGAACGGTGGTCGGCGAGCTTCCAGGTGCGCGAGCGGCGCTCGGCACGGTCGCGCTTGGCGCGGCCACGCCTGCCGAGGCCGGGCGCGCCAGGGGCCAAGCCTCCAGGGGTGCGTTCTCCAGAAGTCCTGTCGCCACCACCACGGGCGCCTCGATCCGCAGCGCCCGCTCGAACAGGGCAACGCCCTCCACGTCGCTCAGTCCCGCGAGGCCCAGCGCCGCGAGACGGTCCGCGTCCGCCGCCCCCAGGCCCGATTCCGTCCAGCTGCCCCAGGCGATCGCCCGGATATGCCGCTCACCCCGTGACCAGGCTTCGACCGCATGGGCTTCCAGCGCAGCATTCGCCGCCGCGTAATCCACCAAGCCCCCGGCCAGGGACGGTACCGAGGCCGAAATCGACGAATAGAGCACCAGGGCAAGAAGCGGGTCGCCGGCCAGCGCCTTCTCGAGCGCGGCCAGGCCCGCCACCTTGGGCGTCGCCACCGTGCGCATGGCTTCCGCGTCGCGCGAGACGAAGGCCCTTGGGCCATCCCCCACGCGCCCCGCCGCATGAACCACCAGGCGCACCGGCCCCCAGCGGCCGCGCAGGTCCGACACGAAGGCTTCAAAGGCCGGGTCTTCCAGGCTGCCGGTATAGACCGCAACATCGGCGCCAGATTGCCGCAGGGCTGCAACCGCCGCAGATCGGCCGTCGCCATCGGTCAGAGGACGCAGGCCCGCCAAGGCGATCCGCGTGACCCCACTGGCCGCGAGATGCCGTGCCAGGGCCAGGCCGAGACCGCCCAGACCGCCCGTGATCAAAACCGGACCGTCACCCAGGGCCGACAGGTCTATGCCGCCACCCTCGGATGCCACCGCTTCCGCGAAGCCGGGCACAAAGCGCTTACCGTCCCGCCACAGGCTCCGCGTCGGACCCTCCGCAATGCCCAGTTCCGTGCGCACCGCAGCGCCAGCCGCGGCCGAATCCGCCTCCGCAAGCTGCACCTCGCGCGATAGCAGACCGCCATACTCGCCCGACAGGGCGGTGCCGTAGCCTCCCGCCAGAGACCCCGCGCTCGAACCCGCCTGCCGCAGGACCAGCAGGCGCGGACCGTCACGCAGACCTGCCAACCCTCGCCACAGCGTCGACCGTGCCTCAAGAGCCTCGCCCAGACCCGCATCGACAATCGCCGATACGCCGTCCAACCGGGACAGCAATGAACTTGCTTTCGAAGACGAAACACTCTCCGCACCCAACGCCTCGCCAAGCCCGGGCCAGGCATCGCCCCCGATCAAAACGATGCGGCCAGTCGACGCCGGGCCCTCCGGCGGAGACGACGGAACCCACTCGGGAAGGAGAAGCGCAGGGCGCGAAGACGGCGCAATTGCCTCAGGCGCATGAAGTCCGGCCGTCTCCTCTGTCAGCCAGCAGCGCATCGGATCGAAACGATGCGGCGGCAACCAGACCGGCGCGGGTCGCAGATCGTCCCTTACGAGGCTCCAATCGATCCCGACGCCCCGGCACCAGAGGCGCGCGAGGCGGGCCAGATCGCGTTCGGCCATAAGGGTGGAGACGAAGGCGGCGCCCGCCTCGCCCCCGACGAGTTCGTCCAGGGTGTCGGACCCGCTCTCGCCCTGGATCACCTGCGGAGAGGAAATCTCGCGCCGCGCGAAGGCAGCCAGGGCGGCGCCCGCTTCGGCCAATCCCTCGGCCGTCACCGCCAAGCGATGAGCATGCGCCTCCCGGCCGTCCTGCAAGCTTGCCGCGACAGCGGCGGGATCGAGCCCGGCGCCCTCGCCCGTCAGATAGGCGGAGAGAGCCCCGGCATTGGCGCGCAG
>JAQCGR010000066.1 GCA_027619995.1 Pseudomonadota bacterium
AACCGGATGCCCAGTACAGAATCACAAGCGATTCCTCCGATTCAACAACTTTCCGGAACGGCTCTAAGTTAGAACATCACAATCATTTGCCGTTTTGCGGACAGTCTTTGTTCTTCTGCATCGTTGCTTCGGAAAAGATCGTGATTCTAGAGGTTTAAAGACAGTTGTTAAGATCTCATCAAAGAAACACCGCATCTATTGTCTAAGAAAACAACCGAATACTATTGAATTTTCGAGCTGATTCCCGGATTCCCGGGGGGCCTTGGACCGCCCGTCCGACGACGTCCGTCTAAAGAATGAACTTGGACAGATCCGCGTTTCTGGCGAGGTCGCCGACCTTTGCTTCGACATAGGCCGCGTTGATCGTGACGGTCGTCTCGGGGTTGTCGGTCGCCGTGAAACTGACCTCTTCCAGCACCCGCTCCAGCACGGTGTGGAGCCGCCGGGCGCCGATATTCTCGACCCCGGCATTGATCTCGGCCGACAGGCTGGCGATCGTTTCGATGCCGTCCTCGGTGAAGTCGAGGGTCAGGCCCTCGGTGCCGAGCAGGGCCGTATACTGGCGAATCAGGCTGTTCTCCGGCTCGGTCAGGATGCGCACGAAATCCGCCCGGTTCAGGGCGCGTAATTCGACCCGAATGGGCAACCGGCCCTGCAGTTCGGGCAGCAGATCCGAGGGCTTGGACAGATGAAAGGCGCCCGAGGCGATGAACAGGATGTGATCGGTCTTCACCGTGCCGTGCTTGGTCGCGACGGTCGTGCCCTCGATCAGGGGCAGCAGATCGCGCTGTACGCCTTCGCGGCTGACATCGGCGCCGTGGCGCTCCGAACTCGCGCAGATCTTGTCGATTTCGTCGAGAAAGACGATCCCGCTCTGCTCGACCAGATGCAGGGCTTCCTGCACCATCTTGTCCTCGTCGAGCAGCTTGTCGCTTTCCTCGGCGATCAGCACCTCGTGGGAATCCTTGACGTTCATGCGCCGCGGCTTGGTGCGTTGGCCGAAGGCCTTGCCCAGCATGTCGTTGAGATTGAGCATCCCGACCTGGGCGCCAGGCATGCCCGGCACTTCGAAAGTCGGCAGGCCGCCGCCGGAATCGCGCATTTCCAGCTCGATTTCCTTGTCGTCCAATTCGCCGTCGCGCAGCATCCGGCGGAACTTGTTGCGGGTTTCCGCCCCGGAACTATCGCCGACCAGGGCATCGAGTACGCGTTCCTCGGCGTTGAGTTCGGCGCGCGAGGTGACGTCCTTGCGCATGCGTTCGCGCACCATATGCATCGCGGTATCGACTAGATCGCGGACGATCTGCTCGACATCCCGGCCGACATAACCGACTTCGGTGAATTTGGTCGCCTCGACCTTGACGAAGGGCGCTTGCGCCAGACGCGCCAGGCGGCGTGCGATCTCCGTCTTGCCGACCCCGGTCGGGCCGATCATCAGGATATTCTTGGGCAGGACCTCCTCGCGGATATCCTCGGGAAGCTGCTGGCGCCGCCAGCGGTTGCGCAAGGCGATGGCGACGGAGCGCTTGGCGTCGGCCTGGCCGACGATGAACCGGTCGAGTTCCGAGACGATCTCGCGCGGGGTGAATTCACTCATAACCGTTCGACCACCAGGCTTGTGTTCGTATAGACGCAAATACCGGCCGCGATTTCCATCGACCGGCGGGCGATATCCTCCGCCTCCAACCCATCGATCGCCATCAAGGCCCGCGCCGCGGCGAGGGCGAAGGTGCCGCCCGAACCGATGCCGATCAGCCCGTCCTCGGGCTCTAGCACGTCGCCGGTGCCGGTCAGGACGAGGGAAGTTTCGCGGTCGGCCACCGCCATCATCGCTTCCAGCCGGCGCAGATAACGGTCCGTGCGCCATTCCTTGGCCAGTTCGACGCAGGCCCGGGCCAGCTGGCCGGGATACTGCTCCAGCCGCGCCTCCAGCCGTTCGAACAGGGCGAAGGCGTCGGCCGTGGCCCCCGCGAAGCCGGCGATCACGCCGCCATCGCCGAGCCGGCGCACCTTTCGCGCATTGGATTTGATGACCGTCTGGCCGAGGGTGACCTGGCCGTCGCCGGCGATCACAACGGTGTCGCCCTTGCGCACGGCCAGGATGGTCGTGCCGTGCCAGGTGGGATGGTCGGCTTGAGACATATGCGGTGTATCCGTGGTCCAGAGGCGTCGCGCGGCCATCGGGTATGGCCGGTGGGTTGTCCAGAATGTGGTGACAGGTGCGCGCGGATCAAGGCGCGGCCGCGTGGCGGACCCTAGGACGCGGTGACCGTGATCGTAAAGGCGAAGGGCGAACTCTCGCGTCCGGCGATCACGGAATTCTCTCCGGGTCCGAGCGGGGCGGTCCGAATCGGCTCCGCTCCGCCGATCTTCGCGCTGTTGACGATGGTGCCGAGATGGCTGCCGACATCGCGCACGAAGGGACTGTCCGGCCCGGCCTCGATAACGAAATGGCGGCGAGAAAGATTGAAAGGCTTGGCGTCCAGCAGGCTCAGATCGAGCAAGCCGACCGGCGGCGACTCCCCCTTGGTGGGTTGGCGCCCGACACGGAAGGGCAGGCTTTCCACCAAAAGGCCCTTATCGCCGAGGTGCCTGGCGGCCTCTTCGGACGCGGCCATTATGCGAATGGAATAGCCCGCTTCGGCGCTGGTCGCCGCCACGCCGGCCGGCACTGGGTCGTTTGTGGTCACCATCTCGGCCGAAAGCTGCGAGGGCACCGGGGCGCCGCGTTCGGCAAGGCTCGCGGCATCGTGCAGGGTCGCGAAGAGGCGGCGCAGAAACGGCTCGACCACATCGTAGCGTTCGTTGAAGGCGCGCAGGAAATCGGCCCGTGGAATCGCCAGGACCACGACATCGGAGAGCGCGCGTGCGGTGCGTTGGCGGGGTTGATCGAGCATGATGGCGACCTGCCCGAACACCGTGCCCGGGCCCAGCCGCTCGGGCCGCGCCGTCGAGCCGAGCGTGGCGATCTCAACATCGCCCCGCTTGATGATGAAAGCCGAGTCCGCCGTATCGCCGGCCCGGTAAATCAATTCATGCGGTTCGAAATGCAGTTCACGCACGATGGGCCATTTTCAAAAGTTGATATCGGATGCCATCCGCTCCGGGCAAATGGCACCATCCCCTCATGCGGGTTGCAATCGGAAATATTACTAAGATCCGGGTAATTGTAGGTACATGACCCTGGGTTGCCGGCACGCTTGGCGGACTGGTATGCCGGTTCGCATCCTGATACAACGCGCGCGCCGTCGTACGCCATCTTTACGGTGTGCGCCTTGGCCATGGCAAGCCGTGTTGCGGCTGGGGGCATGGCCCTGGACCCTGGCGCCCGACATGGGGCCCAACATGGCCCCTCACATGGTAGGTGGACGTCGCCATGCGCGAAGCGACCGTGACCCGAAAGACCAAAGAGACGGAAATCCGCGCCCGGGTGAACTTGGACGGCTCAGGCCTTGCCAAGGTTTCCACCGGGATCGGCTTTCTCGACCACATGCTGGAGCAGCTTGCCCGCCATGGCTTGCTGGATATCGAGCTTGAGGCCAAGGGCGACCTGCATATCGATTTCCATCACACCACCGAGGATACCGGCATCGCCCTGGGCGAGGCGGTGGCCAAGGCGCTGGGCGACCGGCGTGGCATCCGCCGCTACGGCCATGCCGAGATTCCGATGGACGAGACCTGCAGCCGAGTCGCGCTCGACATTTCGAACCGGCCCTATCTGGTCTGGAAGGTCGGCTTCACCCGCGACAAGCTGGGCGAGATGGACACCGAGCTGTTCAAGGAATGGTTCCAGGCCTTCGCCCAGAACGGGGGCATCACCCTGCATGTCGAGAACATGTACGGCGAAAACAATCACCATATCGTCGAATCCTGTTTCAAGGGCTTGGCGCGGGCCTTGCGCATGGCCCTTGAGATCGACCCCCGCGCCGCCGATTCGGTCCCCTCGACCAAGGGCACCCTCGGCGGCACCGCCACCTGAGCGGGCGCAGGCCATGACGGCTGCATCGCCCGCGTGGTGGCGGCGCGGCGACGGGGGACCGCCGTGAGCGTCGCGATCATCGACTACGGTTCGGGCAACCTGCGTTCGGCCGCCAAGGCTTTCGAGCGCGCCGCCGCCGATTCGGGCGCGGCCGAGCCTATCCTGGTCACCGACCGGGCGGCGGATCTGGCGGCCGCGACACGCATCGTGCTGCCGGGGGTCGGCGCCTTCGCCGATTGCATGGCCGGCCTCGCCGCTCTGCCGGGCATGGTCGATGCCCTCGAGGAAGCCGTGCTGCGACGCGGCGTGCCCTTCCTCGGCATCTGCGTCGGCATGCAGCTCATGGCCGCGCGCGGTCTCGAACATGGCAGCCATGCCGGCCTTGGCTGGATCGCCGGCGATGTTGATGCCCTGCCCTATGGCGACGGCCTAAAGGTGCCGCATATGGGCTGGAACGCCCTGGAAGATGTGCGGACCCATCCGGTCCTGGACGGATTGGGCGACGGCACCCATGTCTATTTCGTGCATTCCTATGTCTTCCGGCCCGACGAGCCGGCCTGCGAAATGGCGCGAGCGCGCCATGGCCAGGCCTTCGCCGCGGTCGTCGGGCGCGACAATATGGTGGGAACCCAGTTCCACCCGGAAAAGAGCCAGGCCGCCGGCCTGCGCCTGATCGCCAACTTCCTGACCTGGCGGCCCTAGGGCCGCCCCGGGGAGCGCAAAGCGGAGACCCATGACAATCGTCGTCGAACGACTGACTGAATTCCAGGGCTCGGACCTGTACGATCTGTGCGACGCGACCGAGGCTGCGGTGATCGAGGGCGGCGGCTTCGGCTGGCTGCGCCCGCCGCCGCGGCCCGCGCTCGAGGCCTTCTATCGGGGGGTTCTCGTGGTGCCCGAACGCTCGCTCTTCGTCGGCCGGCTCGACGGCGTGGTCTGCGCTGCCGCCCAGCTCCAACGGATGCCGCCCAACAACGAGGCCCAGGCCTTCCAGGGCCAGCTCGCCCATTCCTTCGTGGCGCCCTGGGCGCGCGGTCACGGCCTGGCGCGCGCGGTCACGGTCGCCGTCGAGAAGCGCGCACGGGAGGAAGGCTTCAAGGTGCTGCGCCTGGACGTGCGCGAGACACTGACGGCCGCGATCAAGCTATACGAATCCCTGGGCTACGTGCATTGGGGCACGAATCCCAAATATGCCCTGATCGACGGCACGATGATCGCCGGGCGCTACTACTACAAAGACCTCAAGCAGCACGGCCAATGATTGTCTTTCCCGCGATCGATCTGAAGGACGGCGCCTGCGTTCGCCTGCGCCAGGGCGAAATGGACCAGGCCACTGTGTTCAACGACAACCCGGCCGCCCAGGCGCGGGCCTTCGCCGATGCCGGTTTTGCCTGGCTCCATGTCGTCGATCTCGACGGCGCCTTTGCGGGGCGTCCGGCCAACGAAGCGGCGGTGCGCGCGATTCTCGACGCGACGGATCGACCCGTACAGCTCGGCGGCGGCATCCGCACCCGTACAACCGCGGAAGCCTGGCTGGCGGCCGGGGTGCGCCGTGTCGTCCTGGGCACGGTGGCGGTCCGTGATCCCGATCTGGTCCGCGGCCTGGCCGCCGATCATCCGGGGCGCGTCGTTGTCGGCATCGATGCCCGCGCCGGCATGGTCGCGGTGGCAGGATGGGCCGAGGCCACGACCATGCCGGTTCACGACCTCGCTCTTGCCTTCGAGGATGCCGGGGTCGCCGCCATCGTCTACACTGATATCGAACGCGACGGCGTGCTCGGCGGACCGAATGTCGCCGCGACCGCCGCCCTCGCCCGTGCCGTCTCCACGCCTGTCGTCGCCTCGGGCGGGGTGTCCGGCGCAGCCGATATCGCCGCCCTGCGCGATGCCGGGGCAGGGATCGCCGGAGTCATCGTCGGCCGCGCCCTCTATGACGGCCGGATCGCGCCGGCCGAGGCCCTCGCCGCGGCCGAGGACGGCGCGCCATGTTGAAGGTCCGCGTCATCCCCTGCCTGGACGTCAAGGACGGGCGGGTGGTCAAGGGCGTCAATTTCCTCGATCTCGTCGATGCCGGCGATCCGGTCGAACAGGCCCGGGTCTACGACGCCGCCGGGGCGGACGAACTCTGCTTCCTGGACATCACCGCCAGTCACGAGCGGCGCGACATCATCCTGGATGTGGTGCGCGCGACGGCCGAGCAATGCTTCATGCCGCTGACCGTCGGCGGCGGCGTGCGCACGACCGAGGATGTGCGCCGCCTGCTGCTCGCGGGCGCGGACAAGGTCTCGATCAACACCGCCGCGGTCGACCGACCCGAGCTGGTCCGCGAAGGGGCCGAGAAATTCGGCAGCCAATGCATCACCGTCGCGGTCGATGCCAAACTGTCCGAGAGCGGCCGGTTCGAGGTCTTCACCCATGGCGGCCGCAAGGCGACCGGGATGGATGCCGTCGAATGGGCCCTCCGGGTGCAGGAACTGGGCGCGGGCGAAATCCTGCTGACCTCGATGGATCGGGACGGCACCCGCGTCGGTTTCGACATCCCGCTCACCCGCGCCATCGCCGATGCCGTCCATATTCCGGTCATCGCTTCGGGCGGGGTCGGCACCCTGGACCATCTGGCCGAGGGCGTGCGCGACGGTCATGCCTCGGCCGTCCTCGCCGCCTCGATCTTCCATTTCGGCCAGCATTCGATCGGCGAGGCCAAGGTGCATATGACGGCGGCCGGTATTCCGGTGCGGCCGGTCGGGGCCGCATCGTAATGTCCCGCACCGTGACACGATGAAATCGATCTGCTAGGCAGGGCGCCATGGCCGACAGCGAAACAGCGCATATCCTCGACCGGCTCTCGGCGGTGATCGAAAGCCGGCGCGGCGACGATCCGGACTCCTCCTATACCGCGCGGCTCTTTGCCAAGGGGCCGAAGAAGATCGCGCAGAAGGTCGGCGAAGAGGCGGTCGAGACGATCATCGCGCGCCTGGCCGAGGACAAAGCCGCCCTGGCCGCCGAAAGCGCCGATCTGCTCTATCACCTGCTGGTCCTCTGGGCCGAGGCCGGGCTGGCCCCGGACGAGGTCTGGGTCGCGCTCGAGGCGCGCACCGGAACCAGCGGCATCGAGGAAAAGCGCAGCCGCCCCGAATCTAAATGATTGGGGCCTGACGGTCGGGGCCGATCGTGCGGCCGGACGAAGCGGGAGAACGAGACAAGCCATGGCTTACGATCGCGACAATATTTTCGCCAAAATCCTGCGCGGCGAGATTCCCTGCGCCAAGGTCTTCGAGGACGATCACGTCCTGGCCTTCGAGGACATCAATCCCCAGGCGCCGAATCACGTCCTGGTGATCCCCAAGGGCGAATACATTTCGATGGACGATTTCTCGGCCAAGGCGCCCGACGCGGAGATCGCCGCCGTGATCCGCGCCCTCGGCCATATCGCGCGCGAGTTGGGCGTCGCCGAACCGGGCTACCGCGTGTTGTCGAATTGCGGCCCCGACGGCGGCCAGGAGGTGCCGCATCTGCATTTCCATCTCTGCGCCGGCCGTCGCATGGGCCGCATGATCGCGCCGCCCGACAAGGCGTAGCTGACAGAAGCGCTTCTCACTGTTTTTCTGGGTTTTTCTGGTCGGGCGAAGCTCCGACGGCATTCACACATCTTGAATTGAAGTCTTGAGGCATACACGGGTGTCGTCCCGGGACTGCGCCGGGCAATGACGGCGGGGAGAGGTGGCTGGCCATAGCAGCCTCTTGCCCCTCTCGCGTGTCGGGGCGAGGATGCCGGCCTGAACGTGCGAACGAGGGAGGGAAACATGGCCAAGGAGACCGCTAAGGAAACCGCCCAGCAGATCTGGGAACGGCACAAGAAAACGATCCCCGGCGGGGTCATGTCGCTCAATCGCATGCTCGATCCCATGCGCGTCTTCACCAAGGCCAAGGGCGCCTATCTCTGGGACCATGAAGGCAAGCAGTACATCGACTATCACGCGGCATTCGCGCCCTATGTCCTCGGCCATTGCGACGACGATGTGGACGAGGCGGCGATCCAGTCGATCCGCCGTTCGGAATCCCTGATCGGCGCGGGCACGACCCCCTGGGAAGGCGAAATCGCCGAGCTGATCGTCGACTGCGTGCCGGGGCTCGAACAGCTCCAGCTCACCAATTCCGGCTCCGAGGCCACGGCCTATGCCATGCGCCTCGCCCGCGCCGCAACCGGGCGCGACGGCATCCTGCTGATGCAGGGCGGCTACAACGGCTGGGGCGATTATGTCGCCTTCAACCTGATGGACCCCAAGGAAGCCCTGGGCGATCACCAGCCGGGCGAGGAATACGACCTGCGCCCGATCACGGCGGGCATTCCCCAGAAGGTCTTCGAGACCGTCCATGTTGTCGAGTTCAACGATCTCGAAGCGGCCGAAAAGGTGCTGATGAAGGGCGAGGTCGGCGCCGTGATCCTGGAGCCGATCCTGCAGAATGTCGGCATCGTCAAACCCAAGCCCGGCTATCTCGAAGGGCTGCGCGAGCTCTGCGACCGCACGGGCACGGTGCTGATCTTCGACGAGGTCAAGACCGGCTTCCGCCATTCCCTGGGCGGCTATCAGGAAATCTCCGGCGTCACGCCCGATCTCTCGACCTTCGGCAAGGCGATCGCCAACGGCTATCCGATGGGCGTGGTCGGCGGCAAGGGATCGGTGATGCGCCATGTCACCCATGCCGACCCGGCCAAGCGGGTGACCATCGCCGGCACCTACAACGCCCATCCCCTGACCGTGGCCGCGACCAAGGCGACCCTGCTCAAGCTCCGCGACCCGAAGGCCGATGTCTACGGCAAGCTCTACAGCTTGGGCGCGCGGATGGAGGAAGGGCTGACCGATATCTTCCGCCGCCGCAACTACCCCACCACGATCGTGCGCCAGGGCTCGGCCTTCGCCCTCTATTTCATGGATCACGCGCCGGAAAACTGGGCCGATATCGCGCGCAACAACGACTCGGTCCGCGACGTCGCCTACCGCAAGGCGCTGATCGAAAAGGGCGTGTTCCAGTTCCCGGTGACGACCAAGCAGGGCAGCATCTCCTACGCCCATACCGAGGCCGATATCGACCGCACCCTGGAGATCACCGAAGAGGTCCTGAACGAGCTGGGCTAGGCTTCGCCTTTCGCCCGTCGCGGCGGCCGGGATTGCCGCAGTCTTCTATTCCGGCCGTTTGACCTTCGCGATCAGCAGGATGGGCAGGACGATCAGCCCGGCGACCGCGCTCAACAGCATCGCGTTGTTGAAGGCAACCATCGTCGCCTGGCGCCTGATCTCGGCGCTCAGTGCCGCGACGTCGCCCCGGTTGCCCAGATCGACCATCCCGTGCGGGACCGACAGGCGGAAGACTTCGTTGAGCGGCGAGACGAACTGGGTCAGCAGCGAGCTGCTTTCCTGCAGATTCTGGGCGAGCAGGGCGAAGATCAGCGCCGCGCCGACGGCGACCCCCAGATTGTTGACCAGATGGAACAGGCTGATGGCCTCGGTCCGCAGGCTGCCGGGGATGGTCGCATTGGCCATCGCGCTGATCCCCATGAAGGGAATGCCCGAGCCGACCCCCTGGAGCATCATGACCCAGAGCACAGTGGACCAGCCGAGATCCACGCCCCAATGCCCCATCAGCCATTGCGGCACGATGAGGAAGCCGAAACCGACCAGGACGAAGATCCGCACATCGACCTTGTCGATCAGCCGCGAGATGACGATGAGTCCCACGAAGGTCCCCAGCGCGCGCATGGCGAGCAGCAGGCCGATCAGGGACAGGCTGTAGCCCATCACCTTGCTCAGGATCAGGGGCAGGACGAAGACGGGCAGATAGTTGTAGATGCCGTAGATGAACATCAGGACGAGCGAGACGGTGTAGTTGCGATTCTTGAGCAGCCGGCGCGGCAGGAAGGGCAACTCCGTCGTCGAGGAATGGACGATGAAGACGTAGAGCAGGGTGACGGCGAGCGCGCCGGTCACGATCGTCTCGGTCGATTCGAACCAGTCGAGCCGGTTGCCCCGGCTGATCATCAGCATGAAGGAGGCCACGGCGATCGACAGGGTGGCGAAGCCGAGCCAGTCCATCGGCCGGGCCGAGGCCCGGTCGGCGTTGGGGACGTAGAGCCAGCTCAGCAGAAATGTCGCAATGCCGATCGGCACGGTGACGAAGAAGACCAGCGGCCAATCGGCCAGGTCGATGATATAGCCGGCCGCCAGGGGTCCGACGAAGCCGCCCCACAGCCCGCCCATGCCCCAGATCGTGCTGGCCATGCCGCGCCGCGAGGGTGGGAAGGCATCGACCACGATGGCCTGGCCCAAGGGCACCAGGGGCGCCCCGAAGGCGCCCTGCAGGATGCGCAGCAGAACCGCCGTTTCCAGGCTCTCGGACAGCCCGACCAGGCCGGAGACGACGGTGAAACCCACGGTGCAGATCAGATGCATGGGCCGCCGCCCGATCCGCCCGCTGATCCAGCCGGAGACGGAATTCGACACCGCCGAGGCGACGACGAAGCTAGTGACCACCCAGGCGATCTCGTCGGGGGTCGAGGAGAAGGCGCCTTGCATATGGGGCAGGACCATGCCCGCGCCCGAAATCGCCATGACATAGACGAAGGTGCCCGCCATACCGGCGAGGACCGCCATGGCGCGGGACAGACCGGTCTGGCCAGGCTGCGGACCGGCTTGCGGCGCGGTCGCTGGGGGGGCGCTCGCCATGCGCTTTCGGTCCTTGAGCGTCGGTTCCAGGTAAGGGCTTCGCCTGATCGGACGCGGGATCGGCCCGTGCCTCAACCCCCGTCGCGACTGTTGTAGCGGCAAAGCGGCCGTTCGTCAGCGGCCGCGGCGCACCCTCGCCAGCAGGATCAGGGGCAGCGCGCCCACGCCCACCGCGACGGTCAGCAGGAACGCGCTGTTGAAAGCCAGCATGAGCGACTGGCGGCCGATCTCGGCATTCAGGCTCGCCAGATGGTCGGCATTGGAAAGATCGAGCAGCCGCTTGGGAACGGACAGGCGCAGAACCTCGTTCAACGGCGAAACGAGTTGGCTCAGCAACTCGTAGCTGGCCTGCAGGTCCTGGGCGAGCAGGTTGAACAGCAGCGCGGCACCGATGGCGACGCCGAGATTGTAGACTAGGTAGAGCAGGCTGACCCCCTGGACCCGCAGCTCGGCCGGCAGGGTCGCCAGGGCGAGGGCGCTGATCCCGACATAGGGAATGCCTGAGCCGAAACCCTGGATCACCATCGCCCAGACCACGCTGGCCTCGGTCACATCCGTGCCCCATTGGGCCATCATCCATTGGGGCAGGATCAGCGCCGTGAAACCGACCAGGATGAGCAGCCGCGGGTCCGCCTTGTCGGCGATGCGGAAGATGCAGAGGATGCCGATCAGCACGCCGAAGGTGCGGCAGCCCAGCAGCACACCGATCAGGGGCAGGGAATAGCCCGCGACCTCGGTCAGCACGAGCGGCAGGACGAAGAGCGGCAGGTAGTTGTAGCCGCCGAACACGAAAATCAGCAGCAGGGCGATGGAAAAATTGCGGTCGGCGAAGAGGGCGAGCGGGACGAAGGGCTCCGCGGTGGTCGCGGTATGGGCGACGAAGACATAGAGCGCGAAGGCGGCCAGGGTCCCCGCCGCGATGATCTCCGCCGAGTCGAACCAGTCGAGCCGGTTGCCCCGGCTGATCATCAGCATGAAGGCGCCGATGGTGAGGCTGAGGGTCATGAAGCCGATCCAGTCGAGGCGGCGTCGGGCCGCCGGCTCGGTGCGCGGCACCGCGTACCAGGAAACCGCCAGGGCGAGCAGGCCGAAGGGCACGGCGGCGAAGAAGACCCAGCGCCAGCCGGCGTATTCGGCCAGATAGCCGGCGAGGAAAGGCCCGACGAAGGAACCCCAGGTCGCGCCCATGGAGTGGATCGAGGTGCCGAAGCCCTGGCGGCCGCGCCCGAAGGCATCGATCACGATGGCCTGGCCGACGGGCGAAAGGGCGGCCCCGAAAATGCCCTGGAGAACACGCAGCAGGACGAGGGTGACCAGACTGTCGGCCAGACCGCAAAGCGCGGAGACCGCGGTGAAGCCGACCAGCGAGATCAGATAGAGCCGGCGCCGGCCGATCCGGTCCGAAACCCAGCCGACGCAGACATTGGCCACGGCGGCGCCGACGATGAAGGCGGTGACGACCCAGGCGATCTGGTCCGGCGCGGCCGAGAAGCTGCCCTGCATATGGGGCAGGACCATGCCGGCCCCGGTGATCGCGATGACGAAAAGCAGGGTGCCCAGGATGCCCGAGGCGACGATCAGCCAACGGCGCAGCCCCTTGGGGGGCTCGGCCTCGACCGATCCTGCCACCGCCTGCACCATGACCGGCCCGCTCCAAGCATGCCCGTTCGTCTCTAAGCGAGTGGAAGGCCGCCGCGCTCCGCGCGCAAGAGAAAAGCATCGGAAGATTGGTGGCGGGCTTCTTAGGAAGCTGATTCGTGACCGTCGGCCCTCGCCTCGCCTGCCTGCTAGGCCAATTCCATATCGCCCGCGCCGGCGAGCAATTCATGCCCTGTCTCGGTCATGGCATAGGTGCCGCCGACCAGCACGCCGATGCTCTCGGCTGCGTTCAGCAGGCAGGCATGAAGGACGAAGGTGGTGCCGGGATGCAGAATGTCGGTCGAGGT
>JAQCGR010000067.1 GCA_027619995.1 Pseudomonadota bacterium
CTGCAGGAAGCCGACCTGTTCGGCGAATTCCTCGTTCGCGCCGACCACGACCATGCCGCCGACCATGTCGGAATGGCCGTTGAGATATTTGGTCGCGGAATGCATGACGGCATCGAAGCCGAGGTCGAGCGGACGCTGCACCCAGGGCGAGGCAAAGGTGTTGTCGGCCACGGTCAGGATGCCGAGCGGACGGGCGATCTCAGCCACGGCGGCGAGATCGACAAGGGTCAGCAGAGGGTTGGTCGGGCTTTCGACCCAGACCATCTTGGTCTCGGGCCGTATGGCGGCGCGCAGGGCGTCGAGATCGGAGAGGCCGGCGAAGGTGAAATCGATTCCGGCGGAGCGCCGCTTCACCCGGTCGAACAGGCGGTAGGTGCCGCCGTAGAGATCGTTCATGGCGACGACATGGCTGCCGGCGTCCAGGCATTCGATCACGGTGGCGGTGGCCGCCAGGCCCGAGGCGAAGGCGAAGCCGCGCGTGCCGTTCTCCAGATCCGCGACGCAGGCCTCGTAGGCGCGCCGCGTTGGATTGCCGGACCGGCCGTACTCAAAGCCCTTGTGCTTGCCGGGGCTCTCTTGAACATAGGTCGAACTGGTGTAGATCGGCCCGATCACCGCGCCTGTCGCCGGGTCCGGTTCCTGCCCGGCATGGATCGCGCGGGTCGAAAAACCGGGGCGGTTGGATCGCGGCTTGGTCTGGTCCGAGCTCATTTCATGCGCCTTCTGAGATAGTTGAGGAGGTCGATACGGGTGATCAGGCCGAGGAAATCGGCTCCGTCGCGGACGATGGCGACACGGCCCTTTTCGAAGATCGGTATCAGATTCTGGACCGGGGTCGCGGGCGGCAGAGTCTCGATTCTCCCGGTCATCGCGCCGCGCACCGGATCGCGGAAGCGGTCCTCTTGATCGTAGACGGCGAGCAGAAGGTCCGATTCGTCGATGAGGCCGACGATCTTGTCTTCCTCGACGACCGGAAGCTGCGACACTTCGGCCAGTTTCATGCGGGCATAGGCCGTGGCCAAGGGTTCGTCCGGGCCGATCGTGACCACCGCATGGTCGCGATGGCGGCGCGAGATCAGGTCGCGCAGATCGCCGTGGCTTTCGCGTTTCAGGAAGCCCTGGTCGAGCATCCAATAGTCGTTGAACATCTTGGAGAGGTATTTGCTCCCGCTGTCGCAGATCAGGGTGACGACCCGCTTGGGCGCGGTCTGCTCGCCGCAATAGGCGAGGGCGGCGGCGATCAGGGTGCCGGAGGAGGAGCCGGCCGTGATGCCCTGCCGCGAAAGCAGGCTGCGCGACGTCTCGAAGGCCTCGGCATCCGATATCTCATGGACGGCCGAGACCAGGGAGAGGTCGGAAACCGGCGGAATGAAATCCTCGCCGATGCCCTCGACCAGCCAGGAGCCGGGAGTCTCCGAAACCTCGCCCGTGCGGATGTAATGGGCGAGGATCGAGCCGACCGGATCGGCCAGCACCATCTCGACCTCGGGGGCGACCCGCTTGAAGAATCGGCCCAGCCCGGTGATCGTGCCGCCGGAACCGACGCCGCAGACTACGGCGTCCAGATCGTGCCCCATCTGGGACCAGATTTCCGGGCCGGTCGTGGTCTCATGGGCCAGGGGATTGGCCGGGTTGGCGAATTGGTTGACGAACCAACCGCCCCGTTCCTCGGCCAAACGTTGGGCCATGTCCTGATAGTATTCGGGATGGCCCTTGGGCACGTCGGAACGGGTCATGACGATTTCCGCACCCATGGCGCGCAGATGGAAGACCTTTTCCTGGCTCATCTTGTCGGGAATGACGAGGGTCAGCTTGTAGCCCTTCTGGGCGGCGACCAGGGCGAGGCCCAAGCCGGTATCGCCTGCCGTCGCCTCGACCAGGGTGTCGCCGGGCTTGATCCGTCCTTCGCGCTCCGCCGCCTCGATCATCGAAAGACCGATGCGGTCCTTGATCGAGCCGCCGGGATTCTGGTTTTCCAGCTTGGCGAAGAGGCGGCACGGCCCGGTGTCGAATGCCGTCAATTCGATCATCGGCGTGTCGCCGATCATCTCCAGAACGTTGCCTTAGGCAGGCATGGGTTT
Organism: Pseudomonadota bacterium; assembly: GCA_027619995.1. Lineage (GTDB taxonomy): Bacteria > Pseudomonadota > Alphaproteobacteria > CADEGL01 > CADEGL01 > JABIRQ01. The sequence goes on from JAQCGR010000067.1 coordinate 2,082, forward strand.
CTCCCTGAGATCAGAGAGAAAGATAGGGCGCGGGACCGCCGTTATCCATGGCCCGCCCGAACCGACGCGAGCGCTAGCGGTCCGCCGTCGTCGTGTCGGAGAGTTCGCGGGTCGGATAGCCGGCTTGGCGAAGGGCGGTCATGATTTCCTCCGCATGATCCGAATCGCGGGTCTCGACGATGATGTCGAGCTCGGCCTGCTTGACGGGCACGTCGTAGAACATGCGCTGGTGCAGCACCTCAACGATATTGCCGCCGACCTCGCCGACGATGCGGGCGACCTTGGCCAGGGTTCCGGGCGCGTCGGAGATGGTCGAACGCATCCGCGTGATGCGCCCGTCGCGCACCAGACCGCGCATCAGGATCGAGGCCAGGATCCGCCGGTCGATATTGCCGCCCGAGACGACGAGGCCAACCTTGCGGCCGCGAAACCGCTCCGGATTCGTGCAGACCGCCGCCAGGGCCGCGGCGCCGGCGCCCTCGGCCACGGTCTTCTCGACCTCCATCAGCAGCAGCACGGCCTCTTCCAGCGCGCTTTCGTCGGCGATCAGTATTTCGGAGACGAGGCGCTCGATGATGGCGCGGGTGCGCTCGCCCGGCTTCTTGACCGCGATGCCCTCGGCGATGGTCTGGCCGCCCGAGGTCGGGGTCTGGCCGTTGATCGCCTGGGCCATGGATGGGTAGAGGGCGGCTTCGACGCCGATGATCTCGATTCCGGGTTTCAGGCTCTTGGCCGCGACCGCGATGCCGGAGATCAGCCCGCCGCCGCCGATCGGCACCACCAGGCATTCGAGTTCCGGCACGGCTTCCAGCATTTCCAGCCCGACGGTGCCCTGGCCGGCGATGATGAGGTCGTCGTCATAGGGATGGATGAAGACATAGCCCTCGCGCGCCCGGATCTCCTCGGCCACAGCCTGAGCGGCCGAGAGATCCTCGCCCGTCAGCACGACCTCGGCGCCGAAGACGCGGGTGTGGCGGACCTTGGTGAAGGGCGTGGCGGCCGGCATGACGATGGTCGCGGGAAATGCCCAGGCGCTGGGCGTGATAGGCGACCCCCTGGGCATGATTCCCGGCCGAGCAGGCGATCACGCCGCGCGATTTCTCTTTTTCGCTGAGACTGGCCAGCTTGTTCAGCACACCGCGGTCCTTGAAGGAGGCGGTGTATTGCAGATTCTCGAACTTCAACCAGATTTCCGCGCCGGTGATGGCCGAAAGGGTGCGCGAGCGCACGCAGGGCGTTGACTCGATCTGGTCGCCGATGGTCGCCGCGGCGGCGCGAATGTCTTCGATTGTGACTGTCATGGCCCGCTTGTCGCGCGCCGGCCCTTGTCGGTCAAGAGCGTGGTTAGGGCGTTCTGCCGGCCGGGCGGAGAATGAGCGTTCCGCTGGCGTCGCGCAGGGCCTCTTCGCGCTCGCGCGGGATCGTCACATGCCCGAAATCGCGCCACAGGACGGCAAGGTCGAGAAAATGACGCGAGAAGGGATGGCCCGACTGGCCGGTCGCCGGGGCAAAGAGCGAGGCGTCGAGATCGGCGAGATCGTAGACAGCGCGAAGGCTGGCGGTGTGCTGCACGGGAAAGTCGGCCGGGCCGCGCGGCGACCAGCTCGCGGCCCGGCTGAGCGTGTCGTCGCCGCCGCCGAAGGGAAAGGACAGGGCGAAGATATCGCCGAGGACCGGGATGCGCCCGAATATCCGGTGGCTGAGGGTCAGGCGATGGGCCGCGCCCCAAGTCCAGCCCGCCGGGTCCGAGCCCTGGCTTTCGGCGATGTCCGCGAGGGCCTGGTCCAGCGCGCGGGTCGCGACGGCGGCACAGGTTTCGACAGTGCCGGCCGTGTCCCGGTCATCGCACCATCCGGTGTCCCCGGTCAGGACGCGTTTGATCGTCGCCGCGTTCAGGCCGCGATAGTCGCCGTAGAGATCGCCCAGTTCGTCGCCCAGCAGCATCGCTTCCAGGCGTCGATACCAGGTTTCGAAAATCAGCGGCTCGGCGCGCTCGACCGCCATTGTCCCGTCCCAACCGCCCAGGCGGGCCAGGGCATCGCGGGCCGCCGCCGATTCCGGTGTGGCGAGGCGCCGCATGATCGGCAGCAGGTCGAGGGCCATGGCTGAGACGGTGTCGGCCTGGACGGCGGCGGAGGTGGCCGGATCCTGCGGTGCGGCCGTGTCCAGCAGGGTCTCAGCCCGTTCGGCGCGGTAACGCGGCGGCCAGGTGCGGCCGATGAAATAGGGATAGTCCGGCCCGACCGGGCGGTTGTTGGCGTTGATCAGCAAGCCGCCTTCCGGGTCGAATGCGCGGGGCAGGTCCTGATAAGGGATGAAGCCGGTCCAGTCGCCCTGGCCGCTTGCGCCGTCGGCGGGCAGGAAGCCGTCTCCCCCCCCGCGGATTGGCAACCTTCCGGGTGAGACGAAGCCGATATGACCCGCGGTATCGGCATAGAAGACGTTCTGTTGGACGGCCGTTAAATTTTCCAGGGCGGCCTCGAATTCGGCCCAGCTCCCGGCACGGTTCAGGTCCCAGAGGGCCTCGGGCGAACGGTCCACCGGGTCGAGGTAGGGGGCGGAGAGGGCAAGCACGGCTTCGTCCGTGCGGCTTTCCTCGTCCAGGTTCAGGGCATCGCTGACGACCGGGCCGTGGCGGGTCCGGCGCACCGTCAGCAAGACGGGGTCCTGCCCCGAAACGCTGATCGCCTCTTCACGGCTTTCAAAGGCGGCACTGCCGTCCGGCGTCAGATAGCGGGACGGATCGGCGGGATCGGGCGTTTCGATGAAGAGGTCTTCGACATCCGCCTCGCTGGAGGTAAGACCCCAGGCGATGTCGCGGTTATGGCCCAGGATGACGAAAGGCACGCCCGGCGTGGTTGCGCCCGCGACGTCGAGCCCGGGCGCTTCCATGCGCGCCATGTACCAGATACCGGGCAGGGCGGCGCCGAGATGGGGATCGTTGGCGAGCAGAGGCTTGCCGCTCTCCGTCCGGGCGCCGGCGATGGCCCAGATATTCGAGGCCCCGCCCGCGGCGATCTCGTCGAGCGGCCAGCCCTTGGGCAGGGCGAGCCGGTCCAGACCCTTGGATGCATTCGCGGCGGCGATTGTCGTGGGCGCGGTGGGATCCCAGGCGGGGAACAGAAGGTCGAGCGCCTCGGGGCCGAGCGCAGCGGCGATCCGCATGCGCAGCAATTCGGCGCGCCAGTCGCGCGACAGGCGCATGGCCATCAGCTTGCCCCAGACCAGGGAATCGGCCGGCACCCAGGCTTCGGGCGAGTAGTCAAGCACCAGGAATTCCGGCGGCAGGGTCGCGCCATAGGCCGCGAGCCCGGCATTGACCCCGTCGGCATAGGCGATCAAAGCCGCCTGCACCTCGGGCCGCAATTCATGAAAGCTGAGTTCGGCGAGATGGTAGAGGCCGAGGGTGCGGAACAGCGCGTCGATCTCGACCGTGGCCTCGCCGACCACTTCGGACAGCCGGCCGGCGCCCAGCCGGCGCATGACATCCATCTGCCACAGCCGGTCCTGGGCATGGACGAGGCCGAGCGCGAAATAGGCGTCGTTGTCGCTCTGCGCCCGGATATGGGGGATGCCGTTGCGGTCGCGGATGATCTCGACCTCCGCGCTGAGGCCGCGCACCGCGATTTCGCCATCGGTCTGGGGCAGGCTGGCGCGCAGCCATAGCCATAGTCCGGCCCCGGCGATCGCGGTCACGCCGACGACCGTGACCAGCGCGTAGAGCGCCCAGCGATAGCCTTTGCGGGGGTGTGGCATGTGCTCTAGCGCCCGGACTTGTGTCGGGCGCCTATTCGGCCGAATCCGTGCCACACCCCCACCTCACCCCGGCCCTCTCCTCCCCCAGGGGAGGAGAGGGAGGGACCCGCGCCGGAGGCGTGGGAGGGTGAGGTGGGGGTGTGGCAAGGTGCTGGGAGGGTTGGCACTAGCTCTCCCTGGTCGGCGAATCGTAGGTACCGGCGTAGCGTTCGCGCAGGGCGTTCTTCTGGACCTTGCCCATGGCGTTGCGTGGCAGCTCGTCGACGAAGAAGACCCGCTTGGGCACCTTGAAGATCGCCAGTTCGTCCTTGATCGCGGCGATGATTCCGGTCTCGTCCGGGGCAGCCCCGGCCTCGCCGACGACAACGGCGGTCACGCCCTCGCCGAAATCCTTGTGGGGCAGGCCGATGACGGCGGATTCGAGCACGCCGGGCAGGGCGTCGATCGCCAGTTCGACCTCCTTGGGATAGACGTTGAAGCCGCCCGAGATCACCAGGTCCTTGGAGCGACCGACGATCGCGACATAGCCCGCCTCGTCGATCACCGCCATATCGCCGGTGACGAAGAAACCGTCGGGCCGGAACTCCTCGGCAGTCTTTTCCGGCATCCGCCAATAGCCCTTGAAGACGTTCGGCCCCTTGATCTCGAGGATGCCGACCTCGCCGGCGCCGAGCACCGTGCCGTCCTCGCCCGCGACCCGCGCCTCGACCCCGGGCAGGGGCGGGCCGACCTTGCCCGCGACCCTCTCGCCGCGCAGGGGATTGGAGGTGATCATCCCGGCCTCGGTCATGCCGTAGCGTTCGAGGACGGTATGGCCGGTGCGTGCTTTGAATTCCTCGAAGGTCTGGGGCAGCAGGGGGGCGGAGCCGGCGACGAAGAGGCGCATCGAGCGGCAGGTCTCGGCGCCGAATCCCGTTTGTTCGAGCAGACGGACATAGAGGGTCGGCACCCCCATGAAGACCGTCGCGCGCGGCAACAGTTCGATCACCTGGTTCGGGTCGAACCTAGCCAGGAAGATCATGGCGCTGCCGTTCAGCAGCACCGTGTTGGTCGCCACGAAAAGCCCGTGGGTGTGATAGATCGGCAGGGCGTGGAGCAGCACGTCCGAGGGTTCGAAACCCCAGGATTCGTGCAGCACCAGGGCGTTCGAGGCCAGGTTGCCATGGCTCAGCATCGCGCCCTTGGAGCGCCCGGTCGTGCCGGAGGTGTAGAGGATGGCGGCGATATCGTCGGTCGCCGCCTGCGCGGTCTCGCAATCCGCGCTTTCGCCCACCGCGCCCTCGGTCAGGCTGCCCTTGCCATCGCCGCCCAGGGTTTCGACATGAGCGACCCCGGCCTTCTGCGCGAGGCCCTGCGCCTCGGCCGCATGGGCCGGATCGCAGACGAAGACCCGCGGTTCGGCATCGCCCAGGAAGTAGCCGATCTCGCCGGCCTTATAGGCGGTGTTGAGCGGCAAGTAGATCGCGCCGATACGCAGGCAGGCGAGATAGAGGAACAGGGCCTCGGGCGATTTCTCGACCTGCACCGCGACCCGGTCGCCGGGCGAGACGCCGAGCGAGCGCAGCCGGTTGGCAATGCGTCCGCTTTCGGTTTCCAGATCGCCGTAGCTCCAGGTTCTGCCGCCGGGAATTTCGATGAACGGCCAGGAGCGATCCGCTGGGAAGCGGTTCTCGAAGAGCGCGTACAGATTTTCGTTCGATGCGGTCATGGGTTTAGAGTTTGATCTCGTACGTCGTCCAATGGGTCTTCTGCGCGATCCGGTCGTAGAGGCCGCGGCCGCGATAATTGTTCTCGGCCGTGATCCAGCGGATATTTGCCCAGTCGTGGTCGCGCGCATGGGCCACCATCGCCTCGATCAAGGCATCGGCGATTCCCGAGCCGCGATGGCCCGGCTCGACATAGAGATCGTCAAGAAAGCCGCCGATCCGGCCGGCCAGGGGACGCGGCATCTCGCGGAAATGGGCCAGGCCAATGGGCTTGCCGTTCTCGTCCCGGGTGAGCAGGCCGGTCAGGACATGGGCGGGATCGTGCAGCCAGCCCCAGACCGTATCGGCGATGCGATCGTCCATGGGAACCTTGTAGAATTCGGCGTAACCGTTGTAGAGGTGCCGCCACCCGGCTTTCTCGCTCAGGGTGGGCGGGGCGATTGACGGCTTCGACACGTCTTGGTTCCCCCTCGATAAATTTATTGATTTGCGCGAAAGGTAGCTATCCATGCCTATGGAGTCACGGCGCTTCGAAGTCGAGCCGGGCCGCAGCCTGGCTTATGCCCATTGGGGCGATCCGGCCAACCCGCGAACCCTGTTCTGCGTCCATGGCCTGACCCGCAACGGGCGCGACTTCGACCATCTCGCCACGGCTCTGGAAGCGGACTACCGGATCGTCTGTCCCGACATTGCGGGGCGCGGCGACAGCGATTGGCTGGCCGATCAGTATGCCTATGGCTTCGATGTCTATTGCAGCGACATGCTCGCCCTGATCGGTCATCTGGGACTCGAATCGATCGACTGGCTGGGCACGTCCATGGGCGGGATGATCGGCATGATGGTCGCCTCGCGTTCGAAGGGCGTGATCGGCCGCCTGATCCTCAACGATGTCGGTCCGTTCATCCCCAAGGCGGCGCTCGCCCGCATCGGCGGCTATGTCGGTGGCGATCCGGTCTTCGCCGACCGGGAACGAAGCCGAAGCGCGCCTGCGCGAGGTGCTGGCGCCCTTCGGGGCCCTGACCGACGACCAGTGGACCCATATGGTGGATCACGGCTTCGAGGAACGCGACGGCGCCCTGCGCCTGCGCTACGACCCGGCCATTGGCGGCGCTTTCGATCGCGGGCCGGTGTTCGACGTCAGCCTCTGGCCGGTCTGGGACACAATCGACTGTCCTGTGCTCGTTCTGCGGGGCGGGGACTCGGACCTGCTGCTGCCGGAGACGGTGGTGGAAATGGGCGAGCGCGGCCCGGCGGCCGAGGCGGTCGAGATACCCGGCGTGGGCCATGCCCCGGCCCTGATGGATCCGTCGCAGATCGCCGTGGTGCGCGATTGGCTGGCCGCGCCTACTGCCGCGTGACGATCCGGTCCGGACCGTAGACGATCAGCTCGTCCGAATCGGCGACTGGCTCGTCCCCGGAGGGCCGGTCGACATAGCTTCCGTCCAGCCGACGCAGGCCGAGGACCAGCACTCCCTCGGGACTATGTTCGGCGACCGTGCCCGTCGCCTGCCCGGGCAAGGTCATGGCATAGAGTCCCAGGCCGGCCGGAAGCTGTGCCAGCACCTCCGGCCCACGTTCGACGAAGTGGCTCGAGCGCCGCAGCAGGGTGCCGACGGCGCCGTAGATGAGGCGGTCGGCGCGGGGGTTCAGGGCCAGCACCCAGATCAGCACCAGGACGATGAGATGCCATCCCGCCTGATCCCAGAAGCTGCCGTCGCGCCCGGCATGGGTCAGCGAGACGACGACCGTCGAGAGGATCGAAACGATGCCGACATTGCCGACGATCATCAGGATGCTGACGATATGCCGGCGCGAGCGGTTGTTGACCACCGATTCGGCTTCCGAGGTCGTGAAACCCGTGCCGGTAAAGGCCGATAGCGCCTGAAAGCGCGCCACCGAATTCGGCAGGCCGGTCTGGCGCAGGGCCGCAGCGCCCAGCTGGACGATGAAAACCACGAGACTCAGGACGATGAACAGGGTGATGGCGGCGGCCATGGAGGTTCCTCGAAGCAATCGGAATTCGGGCGGACGGTAGCACCGGCGACCGGCGCGCGCATGATCCGCGATGCGATGGCAGTCGCGCGGCCTGACCTCGATCCTCTTCGCCCAGTTCGTGCTCGAGGACTACGGCGTGTTTGTGCGCGATACGATTCTGACAGTTCCCATCGTTGCGGTGAGCTCGCATGGCCTGTTGCAAGGGGCGAGAGAATTGCCGGCCCGCCACGGGATCGTGAGACCGCGCGAGCACGATTGATGCCATGCTGACCCAAGTCGAAATCTTGTGAGGTCAGCCATGCTGAACGAAATCCAACAACGCTGGTGTGCGGAAAGCCGCTGGGATTTTTCCGATCTCAAGGCGTTGTTCCTCAACTGCACGCTCAAGCGCTCTCCCGCCCTGTCCCATACCGGAGGATTGATCCGCCTGTCGCGCGAGATCATGGAAAAGAACGGCGTGGCGACCGAGGAACTGCGCCCCGTCGATTACGACATCGCCTATGGCGTCTATGGCGACATGACGGATCACGGCTGGGACAAGGACGACTGGCCGGACCTGTTCGAGAAGGTCCGGGCTGCCGACATTCTGGTGCTCGGCACGCCGATCTGGTTGGGCGACAAGTCGAGCGTCTGCACCAAGACAATCGAACGGCTCTATGCCATGTCCGCCGAACTCAACGACAAGGGGCAATATGCCTATTACGGCCGGGTCGGCGGTTGCCTGGTCACGGGCAACGAGGACGGCGTCAAGCATTGCGCCATGAACGTCCTCTATTCCCTCCAGCATCTGGGCTACACCTTGCCGGCCCAGGCCGATGCCGGCTGGATTGGCGAGGCCGGCCCCGGGCCGTCCTACCTCGATGAGGGTTCGGGCGGTCCCACCAACGATTTCACCAACCGCAACACGACCTTCATGACATGGAACCTGTTGCATCTCGCCCGGATGCTGAAGGATGCGGGCGGTGTGCCGGCCCATGGCAACCAGCGGTCGCAATGGGATGCCGGCTGCCGTTTCGATTTCGAGAATCCCGAGCACCGCTGAGCGGCAGGGGCAGGGCTGCCGGCACAGAGCGCTTGCGGGAGCGACCACGGTCGGGCCGGGGCTTTTTCGGGCTGGGGCGCGCGTCTATAACCGTTGGCACAGATAGCTGGCCGCGATTGTGGCCGTGGCGGGGAAGGGTTCGGATTCATGGCGGAAAACTACGACGTCGTCATCGTGGGCGGCGGAATCATGGGCAGTTGCACGGCCTATAATCTGGCCGGCAATCCCGATTTCGACGGCACGATCCTGGTGATCGAGCGCGACCCGACCTACGAATTCGCCTCGACCACCCATGCGACCGGTGGTGTCCGTCAGCAATTCTCCACGCCCGAGAATATCTGGATCGGCCTTTACGGGGCCGAGGTGATCCGCAATGCGGACGAGTTGCTGGAAGTGGACGGCGACCGGCCCGATGTGGGCTTCCGTGAGAACGGCTATCTGCTGCTGGCGCCCGAGCAGGGCCTGGCCGATATGAAATCCAACCATGCCATCCAGACCGAGCATGGCGCGACGGTCAGCCATCTCGACGCGGCGGCGCTGAAGGCGCGCTTTCCGTTCATCTCCACCGAGGGCATCGTCGGCGGCTTTATCGGTGAGAAGAATGAGGGCTGGTACGACCCGTACGGCCTGTTGCAGGCCTTCAAGCGCAAGGCGCGTTCCCAGGGGGCGGTGTTCCGCGACGAGGAGGCGGTCGATCTGGTGCGCGAGGGCAACCGCATCACAGGCCTCGTGCTGGCCTCGGGCGAGACGGTCGGGGCGGGCCGCGTTGTCAATTGCGGCGGCGCGCGCGATGCCGCCAAGATCGCCGAGATGGCCGGGGTCAGCCTGCCGGTCGAGCCGCGCAAGCGCACGGCCTTCGTGATACGCACGAAGGTCGATGTTTCCTCCTGGCCCCTGACCATCCATCCCAACGGCGTCTGGGGCCGGCCCGAGGGCGGCGGCGGCTTCGGCTATCTCAGCGGCTGCACGCCCGAGGTCGATGTGGCGGATTGGGACTTCGAGCCGGATCACAGTTTCTTCGAGGACATGGTCTGGCCGACCCTCTACCACCGCTTCCCGGAATTCGAGGAACTGCGGCTGGAAAGCAGCTATGCCTGCCACTACGACTATAACACCCTGGATCAGAACGCGATTTTGGGCCTCTACCCGGGATTGGACAATTTCTTCATCTCGACCGGTTATTCGGGGCATGGGGTCATGCAGGGCCCGGCCTGCGGACGGGCGATGATGGAACTGATCGTCCACGGCGAATACCGGACCCTCGATCTCAGCCGCTTCAACGTCGAGCGCATCCTGGAGAACCGGCCGATCTTCGAGGTCGGCGTCTACTAGAAGGAGCGGCGGCGATGGCCCTGGAACTCAACGACGCACCGCAGGCGCGGCTCGACGAAGGCGCACTCGCGGCCTGGTCCGAGATACCCGTGGCCATCATCGGCGACGAGCTGAACCGCGCGCAGATCATGCAGGCGGCGATCAAGCCGGTCGCGCCCGGCAAGGGCTTCGTGGGCCATGCCCTGACCGCGCGCTGCATGGTCGGCGACAATTCCGCCCTGCATTACGCCCTGGCAGGGGCCTGGCCCGGCTCGGTCATCGTGGCCGATGCCGGGGGCTTCGAGAACACGGCCGTCTGGGGCGGCATCATGCATGCCGGAGCCCAGGTGCGCGGGGTCGCGGCGGTGGTGATCGACGGCGCCGTGCGCGATCTGGCCGAGTTACGCGCCTCCGGTCTGCCGGCCTATACGCGTGCAGCGGTGCCGGCGGGGCCGCACAAGGGCTTCGGCGGCGCGGTCAATATCACGATCCAATGCGGCGGCGTGCCGGTCTCGCCCGGCGACCTCGTCATCGGCGACGATGACGGGGTGATCGTCATCCGCCCCGATCAGATCGACGGGTTGATGGCGCGGTGTCGCGCGCGGCTGGCCAAGGAAGCCGCGATAATCGAGGGTCTGAAGGCGGGCAAGACGACGGTCGAACTGACCGGCTT